>DASRZK010000088.1:0-4394 GCA_035686505.1 Dehalococcoidales bacterium
GACGACCTGGTCGAAATTGAAATAGGCAAACCTTTCTACCAGTGCGTTGTGCCCTCAGGTGACTACACATATGAAAAATCGGACCACGATGACACCATCCTGGAAGTACTTATTGCCTGGTAAAAAGAGAAGCTTTCATGGTGAGGGCTAACGATGGACGGCATATTAAATATTGATAAGCCCTCAGGCAGGACCTCATACCGCGTGGTAGCGCTGGTGAAACGGCTAAGCGGCGAGCGCCGCGTTGGGCATGCCGGAACACTCGACCCTCTGGCGACCGGTGTGCTGCCGGTTTGCCTCGGGCAGGCGACACGCATCGTCGAATTCCTTGCCAATGCCACCAAGACGTACCGGGCTGAGATTGAGCTGGGGATAACCACCGACACTTACGATGCCAGCGGCAGAATTATCCAGCAAGAAGACCCTTCCAGCATCCGCCGTGAGCAGGTTGAAAGAGCACTGGCTTCCTTCCGCGGCGTTATCCTGCAGACACCACCAATGTACAGCGCCGTCAAGCACCAGGGGAAGAAACTGTACGAACTGGCCCGTGCCGGCATAACCGTTGAGCGTAAAAGTCGGCCGGCGACCATACACAATCTGGATATCGTTGGTTTCCAGTCGCCGCTCGTTACCATCGAAGTGGAATGCGGGAAGGGCACTTACATACGCTCACTGGCTCATGACCTGGGGCAGATTCTGGGCTGCGGTGCCAGTCTCAAAAGCCTTGTCCGCCTGCGCTACGGCCCGTTTGACATCGAGAACGCAGTGAGCGTACCCCGACTTGAAGATGCCTTCCACGGGGGCCACTGGGAGCATCTTATTCACCCTCTGGATTTCGTGCTCTCGACATGGCCGGCGGTGGTGGTCGATGAGGCCACGGAAGAGGTAATCAGAAACGGCGCACCAGTGGCTTTACCACTGGAACCATCAGGCGGAAACTACTGCCGTTCTTACACTGCTAACGGCCATTTCCTGAGCGTGCTGCGCTTTGAGCCGGAAAAGGGGCAGTGGCACCCGAAGAAGGTCTTCCAGGATAGCCATCAGTAACCTTCAGGCCTGCGTCGTGATACGTAACACCGGCCGAAATCACTTGACAGCGCACGCCCGATAAAGGTATAGTGCAACGGATGCTATGAAGGGAGTTAAACCAAATATGGGAAAAATAAACGTCGCCATCATCGGCGTGGGTAACTGTTCTTCGTCTCTGGTCCAGGGAGTTCATTACTATAAAGATGCAAAAGCAAACGAGTTTGTGCCCGGACTGATGCACGTGAACCTGGGCGGCTATCATATCAGCGATATCAACTTTGTGGCCGCCATTGATATTGATAAAAACAAGGTGGGCAAAGACCTGGCCGAAGCCATTTATGTAAAGCCAAATAACACCTTTAAATTCTGCGAAGTACCACCCACGGGGGTTATTGTGCAGCGCGGTATGACCCATGACGGTCTGGGTAAATACCTGTCACAGATAATACAGAAAGCGCCCGGCCCGACCGCCGATATTGTCAGTATTCTCAAGGAAACCAAGACCGATGTCGTCATCAACTACCTGCCGGTCGGCAGTGAAGAGGCGACCAAGTGGTATATCGAGCAGATACTGACCGCGGGCTGTGGCTTAATCAACTGCATTCCGGTATTTATCGCCCGCGAGAAGTACTGGCAGAAACGCTTCACCGAAAGAGGCCTACCCGTTATTGGCGATGACATTAAGTCGCAGGTCGGCGCCACCATTACCCATCGCGTGCTGACACGCCTGTTCCGTGACCGAGGCGTCCGGCTGGAGCGCACCTACCAGATGAACTTCGGCGGCAATACCGATTTCTATAACATGCTGGAGCGAGAAAGGCTCGAATCCAAGAAGATATCCAAGACTAACTCGGTTACCTCACAGCTTGATTACAAGATGAACCCCGACGATATATACGTCGGCCCCAGCGATTACGTTCCCTGGCTGCTCGACCGCAAGTACTGCTACATCAAAATGGAAGGCCGTACTTTCGGCGATGTACCGCTGAACCTGGAAATGAAACTGGAGGTCTGGGACAGCCCCAACTCCGCCGGCGTTGTCATTGACGCTCTCCGGTGCTGCAAGCTGGCCATGGACCGCGGACTTGTCGGAGAACTGGTAGCACCGTCTGCTTACTTCATGAAGTCACCCCCAATCCAGTACTCTGATTCGGAAGCACATGATATGTTAGAAGAGTTCATTGCCGACACGGCCAAGGTCAAGGCAAAGAAAACAGCCACGTAACGCTTCACGAGGTTCTCGGACAGTAACTGACAAAGCAAGGGGATTATTTGGGTCTGAAGAATGGAAGGGAGCTCAGCTAGCATCACCTCAAAAAAACAGCCGTTTAAGTCCCGGTTAGCCGAAGCCCGTAAAGTCGCCGCCCACCGTTTTTCTCAGCCGTTAGTACAGCTTCTGGCCAGGACAGGCGTAACCCCCAATGCCCTGACCTGGTTCGGCCTGTTGCTTGCCTTCGGGGCAGCCATACTGATTGCGCTTAGACAGCCATTCGCTGCCGGCTTTGTTGTCCTTGTTTCCGGACTGTTTGACATGCTGGACGGGGCGCTGGCCCGCCTTACCGCCAAGAGCACGCGTTTTGGCGCCATACTCGACTCAACGCTGGACCGCCTGGGTGAGGTGGCCATCCTGCTGGGTCTCTTAATACTCTTTGTCAGGGATTTCTCCACACCCGGTATACTTGTCGTCGGTTTCACATTGTCCGGTGCGCTGCTGGTCAGCTACCTTCGAGCCCGGTCAGAAGCGCACGGCCTCATTGGCGATGTGGGCCTTTTCACCCGTACGGAAAGAGTAATCATCTTATCCCTCGGACTCCTGTTAAGTGGCATCGACTATGCATTGATTACGTCGCTGGGTATCATCGCCTTTCTCAGCTATCTGACTGTCATCCAGAGGCTGCTTCACGCCTGGCGCCAGACAAAGGAAGATTAGTTTTCACATCACTTTCGGGGAGGTTTCAATGCCAGTAATTGCGATTATCGGAGCTCAATGGGGAGATGAAGGCAAGGGCAAGATAGTTGACCTGCTTGCCGAGCAGGCAGATATGGTGGTGCGGTTTTCCGGCGGCGATAACGCCGGGCACACTGTGGTCAATCAGCTCGGTGAGTTTAAACTGCACCTAATCCCCTCGGGCATTTTTTCCGCCAAAGCTACCTCCATTATTGGAAACGGTGTGGTGGTCAATCCACGCGTTTTGCTCAATGAGCTAGATGCGCTCAAGCAGCGTGGCGTGGACACCTCACGTTTGTTCATCAGCGACCGTGCCCATCTGGTAATGCCCTATCACCTTCTCCTCGATGGACTGGAAGAGGAAGCGCGGGGAAGTAAAGCCATTGGCACTACACGCAAAGGCATCGGCCCCGCCTTTGCTGATAAGGTTGCCAGGCTGGGCATCAGGACCAGCGACCTGCTGGACAAAGAAATCTTCCGCGAGCGACTTCACACCGTACTCGCCCAAAAGAACACAATACTGACCAGGGTCTATAATGCTGACCCGCTATCGGAAGAAGAGGTCTTTAGCGAATATTGCCGGTACGGCGAGATACTGGCCCCCCAAATCTGCGATACCACTGCCCTGCTGGAAAAGGCGATAAATGACGGGAAACATGTCATGCTGGAAGGGGCCCAGGGGACTCTGCTTGACCCCGACTTCGGCACCTACCCCTATGCCACTTCCTCGTCGCCGCTGGCCGGGGGAGGCTGCCTGGGTGCTGGCCTTGGTCCGACCAAGATAGACCAGGTTCTGGGCATTTTCAAGGCGTACTGTACCCGTGTTGGCGGCGGCCCCATGCCCACCGAGCTGAAAGATGAAATCGGCGCCTCAATTCGGGAATGTGGCCACGAATACGGCACCACCACCGGTCGACCGCGGCGCTGTGGCTGGTTTGATGCCGTTGCTTCCAGATTCAGCACCCGCGTGAATGGCTATACCCAGGCAGCTATCACCCGCCTCGACGTGCTGGATACACAGCCCGCGCTAAAAATATGCACCGGTTACGAGGTCGACGGTAAAAAAATCGATAACTTCCCGGCCAGTGCGGCCATGCTGGAAAAGTGCCGGCCAGTCTATGAAGAATTGCCCGGCTGGCAGACGCCAATCAATGACATACGTGATTTTGCCCAGCTGCCACCCCAGGCCCGCCAGTACCTGTCCCGACTGGAGGAGCTCATCGCCTGTCCCATCAGCGTCATATCGGTCGGCATGAGGCGAGAACAGACCATCTTCAAGAGACCGATTTTATAATAACTTTCTGGCACAGGAGGTATTTCACAGATGGAGAAAAGAGAACCACTGGCAACCAAGGAAGAGTACGCCAAGACGATAACGCACTACGAGGATATCCCGCTGGTGGAGCTGGTGCCCGGG
>DASRZK010000089.1:0-5342 GCA_035686505.1 Dehalococcoidales bacterium
ATCCGCTTTCAATTTCGGGTGCAGTTGCCTCAGCACGCCGAGCTCACCAGCGCGGCACAGTGCTTTTTCCGGGTATGCTTCTTTATAGATTAGCTCCAGCTCGTGGCGCAGGCGGTCGCCGCTCACCTTTTTCAGGTAGCCGACGCCACGCTTCACCAGCTCTGCCGTCTTCGGCTCTAACTGGAAATCAAGTCGCTGCTCGTACCGAACAGCGCGCCAGATGCGGGTGGCATCATCGACAAAGCTCTCGTCATGGAGGACTTTAATCAATTTCTTTTCGAGGTCAGCCAGGCCTCCGTACAGGTCGAGCAGATGGCCCTAAGAACCGGGGGTGAGCTCTACAGCCCTGGCATTGATGGTGAAGTCCCGGCGGAAAAGGTCGTCTCTGATGGTGCTGGGATTGACCGTCGGCAGGGCGCAGGCTTTAGTGTAGGTCTCGGAGCGGGCGGTGGCTATGTCGGCGCTCCAGCCATTCCAGCGCAGCTTGGCCGTGCCGAAGCGCTGGTGAGTGGTCAACCTGCAATTTTTGGCTTCCGCCAGTTCCCGCGCCAAGGCGATAGCGTCGCCCTCCACCACCAGGTCAAGGTCGAAATTACCCCGCCCGAGAAGTAAGTCGCGCACCACTCCCCCCACCAGATAAAGTTTCTGCCCCCGCCGCTGCGCCATCTCGCCGGACAGCCGCATGAACTCAACCATCTCGCCTGGCAACTGCTTATTTATTTCAGTGGCTAAATTGGCTACTTCAAGCATTACAGTCAAAATTATAGCACAGGTAGCTGATATGATTCCCCATTTTAATTTCCCCGCCATCTTCGTTATAATTAATCCCATAGTGTCAGAAAACAGGAAAGTGGTCGCCATTGTGGGGATGGCCGGGTCGGGCAAGTCAGAGGTCGCCCGCATCTTTGAGCAGCACGGCTTCACCAGAATCAGGTTCGGCGATATCACCGATGAAGAGGTGAAAAAGAGAGGCCTTGCCCTCAATGAAGACAACGAGCGGCGCATCCGGGAACTTTTAAGAAAAGAGCACGGCATGGCCGCGTATGCCATTCTAAACCTGCCCCAAATCGATGCCGCCCTGAAAAAGTCTAATGTCGTGCTTGATGGACTGTACTCCTGGGAGGAGTACACCCTGCTGAAAGACCACTACGGCGATGACCTGTCTGTCGTGGCTGTCTGGGCCTCGCCGAAAACAAGGTACAACCGCCTCAGCAACCGGGCGGTACGACCGCTTACTCATAAAGAAGCCTCCAGCCGCGACCGCACGGAAATTGAGAACACCAACAAGGGCGGGCCGATTGCCATGGCTGATGACACCATTACCAATGAGTCCTCGCTGTCTGACCTGGAGGCGCAGGCGAATAAATTACTGGCGGGATGGAAATGAAAAAAGCGATTAACAGGCCAAATGCCGACGAATATTTCTTAAAAATTGCCTCGGTGGTGGCGGAGCGCGCCACCTGCCGCCGCCATCACATTGGTGCTGTAGCTGTAAGAGACAAGCACATACTGGCCACGGGTTATAATGGTGCCCCTGCTGGTGCAAAGGATTGCCTGGAACTGGGCTGCCTGCGCGACGAGCTGAACATACCCTCCGGGGAGAGACATGAAATCTGCCGCGCTATTCACGCCGAGCAGAACGTCATAATTCAGGCTAGCAAGCATGGTGTAAGTCTTGAAGGAAGCACCATTTACTGCACACATACGCCGTGCATATTATGCGCAAAGATGCTAGTAAACGCCAATATAAAGCGCTTTGTTAGTTTCGGTCAATATAATAGTGCGACTTCGTATGACAGTTTTTTAAATTTAAAAGCTTTTGTAGACCTGTTCCAAGGGGCTGGCATCGAAGTCGACGTTAAGGAAAGACCGTCGTCCAAAATAAGTTATCTAGACTGATATTGCCGTGAGCCAGGTTTCAATTGTAAAAGTCGAAAACGATTACCATGACGCACTTCTCAGGGCGCTTGACGACCTCGGAGAAAAGTCGGTTAACCGGGGCGACCGCGTGCTCATCAAGCCCAATCTCTACGAGCCGCATGCACCAGATAGCGGTGATATAACCAATCCCCGGCTGGTTGAGGCCGTGGCCCAGTACTGCCTTGACGCCGGCGCAAGCCGGGTGATTATCGGGGAGGGGCCGAGCTACTATCAGTCAGAGACGAGTCTCAGGCCCTGCTTCACCCAGACCGGAGTCAGCGAGGTCACCGACCGCCTGGGTATCGAGTGGGTGCTTTTTGACGAGCATAAATACCGGACTTTCAGGAATATCTCAAAGGCCACGCCCGACGAATTCAGAGTAACCGAGTTTGCCTTCACCTGCGACAAATTAATCAACGTGCCGGTAATGAAAACACACTACCAGACCACGGTCACGCTGGCGATGAAGAACCTGAAAGGCTGCCTGAAACGGGAAGATAAACCACGTTTCCACCACAAAGACCTGCAACGGGCCATCGTGGAGCTGAACAAGATAGTCAGGCCGTCGCTCAACATCATCGACGCCACCGCCAGGACTATCGGCAGCGTTGGCTCTTCTGCGCGCCGTCAACCCATCGGCGCGCGCCTGCTGCTCGTCAGCACGGACGCGGTGGCGGTGGACGCCGTCGGCTGCGCTCTCATGGGCATCGACCCCGACACCGTGCCGACGGTAACCCTGGGGGCGGCGGCCGGGCTGGGGGAAAGCGACCTGGCCAGAATCGAAATCATCGGCGAGGAACTGAAACGGCTTAAGTTCAAGGTAAAATTGCCCCAGGAGCAGCTACGACAGAGTTTCCCGCAGCTGGAGATAAGTGGCACAGATAGAGCGTGCAGCGGCTGCCTGATACCTCTTCTGTCCAGTCTTCTTATGTTAAGTGAGCAGAACGCGAAACTGAAAACGCCGCTGTGCATCTGCGTGGGCACTGAACCCGATGTTCCAGAAAATGGAGACTATCTGCTCATTGGCGACTGCGCCACCAGCGATAGAGAGGAAACAGCGAACTGCATCGCCGGCTGCCCGCCCGAGCGGGAAACAATCCATCAGCGCCTAGCCCCGTTTTTTGAGTCAGGATAATAAAATTATTGTATATTGATGTGGCTGACAGCCCTAGCTTGCGTCCTTTACCAGCCGGTTGATGCGCTTCAGGGCCTCTTCGATATCTTCAGCGCCGACCATGCGGTTGGTTACCGCCCGTACACTTTGACCACCTCGCGATAGAAGCCTGACGCCCCGCTCCCCCATTTTGATGACAAAATCACTTACTTCTGGCGGGAATTCAAAATTCACTATGTTCGTCGATACCTTCTCCGGCCTCACGGAAAAGTCTGGTATCCGAGCCAGTCCTTCCACCAAGCGTCTGGCGTTGGCGTGGTCCTCAGCGAGGCGTTCCACCATCTTATCAATAGCCACGATACCCGCCGCCGCGATAACCCCCGCCTGCCGCATTCCCCCTCCCAGCATTTTGCGCCACTTCCGCGCCCTATCCACCGCTTCTTTTTTCCCGCAGAAAAGCGAGCCCACGGGCGCACTAAGTCCTTTAGAGAGGCAGAAATTGACTGTGTCCACCGGCGCCGCCAGCTCCCTGGCGGGTATACCGAGGGCAACGGCGGCATTGAAGATACGGGCCCCGTCAAGGTGAACCTGCAGTCCATGCTGATGGGCAAGCCCGGAAATTTCCTCCGTATATTCGCGGGTCAGCACTGCACCGCCGCAGCGATTATGGGTGTTTTCCAGGCAGAGCAGAGCGCTCTTCGGGAAATGGATATTCTCCGCACGTATCGCCTTCTCCACATCAGCCGCGCCTAGTTTCCCATCCTCATCATTGGGCACGGTGCGAACTACCACCCCGCCCAGCGCTGATGCCCCGCCGACCTCGTACCAGACTATGTGAGCCTCGCTGCCGACGATGATTTCATCGCCGGGCCGGGTATTGGTGAGGACGCCAAGGAGGTTGCTCATCGTGCCGCTGGTGGTGAAGAGTGCTGCCTCCTTACCCATCACTTCAGCGGCCAGCTCCTCGAGGCGGTTGACCGTGGGGTCTTCTCGGTGCACATCGTCCCCAACTTCAGCCTCGTACATTGCCCGCCGCATTTCCTCCGTCGGCAGGGTTATGGTATCGCTGCGCAGGTCAATAATCTTCATTATAGCCACCTTTTCTGTGCTTGTTTTTAACTTCTATAATATCACAAAGACTGATGGGCTGGCAGCCTCCAGCATTGATTTTTATCGCCATATATGTTTAAATAAGCTTTGTAAAGGAGTGGAGACGTGGAAGATTTACGATTGAAAGCAACGCACCGCGTGGTGCTGGGAAAGAAGGCCAGGTTTTTACGACGCCAGGGGATAACGCCGGCTCACGTCTATGGCCACGGTATTAAGTCGCTGGCGTTACAGTGTGATACTGATAAACTGGTCAACCTGGTTGCCCACGCCGGGAAGACCAGGCTCGTTAACCTTGAGGTTGATGGCGAAAAACCCAAGATCACTTTTGTTCGCGAGATTCAGCGCGACGCCGTTACCAGAGAACTGCTGCACGTTGATTTCTACCAGGTAAGGCGGACGGAAAAGATAGCCGTCGACGTGCCTATTGTCCTCGTTGGAGAAGCGCCAGCGCTGAAATCCAAGGGACGCATGCTTGTTCACGGCATCAATAGCCTGAGTATTGAATGCCTGCCCACCAACGTACCACCCCAGATTGATATTGACATCACCGGGCTGGAAGAGGTGGAACAGGCAGTCCTCGTCAAAGATATCATTCTTGACCCGGAGATTACGGTTCATGCTGACCCCGAGCAGCTGGTGGTAAAGATAAGTGAAGTGATGGTTAGGGAAGAGGTCGAGGAAGTGCCCGAGGTCGAAGAGGAGAAGGCTTTGGCTGAGGAGGAAGCGGAGGCTCCCGCTGAAAAGAAGAAGTCAGCGGAAGAGCGCTAGCGTGTGGTAAATCACAATAGCAACATATAAAGTACCAGGCAATGATTATTGACTTCCATACGCACGTTTTCCCTCCCCGTGTCAAGCAAAAACGCAGCCAGTACATTGACCGCGACCCCTGCTTTGCGCTCCTCTATGACAAAAAAGAGGCCAAAGTCGCCACCACCGAAGAGCTTATTGAAAGCATGGACCGGGCCGGCATTGACATCTCGGTCATTGTCAATCTGGGCTGGATAACCCATGAGCTCTGTGTGGAGACCAATGACTACATCCTGGAATCAATCGCCCGCTATCCCAAGCGGCTGATTGGTTTCTGCACCGTGCAGCCGCAGTCGCTCGATGCCGCCATTACCGAAATTGAGCGCTGTGCCCAGGGTGGTGCCAGAGGCATCGGTGAGATGCGACCTGACATACAGCTGCTGGACCTGGG
>DASRZK010000090.1:0-7667 GCA_035686505.1 Dehalococcoidales bacterium
GAGCAGAGAAGAGCTGGTCAACGGCTTCATCCATGTTAACCGGACGCTCGGCTTTGTCAACGCCTCAGCCATGATGCAGCACATCGTGCGCCATCTTCAGGGAGTCACCGTCTCGGTAGCCGAGTACCAGCAAAAGAGAGAGTTCATGTTCGACAATCTATCGGAGATGGGTTATTCGATGGTCAAACCCCAGGGGGCATTCTATATTTTCCCCAAGTCTCCGATTGAGGATGATGTTGCCTTTGTCCGGGAACTGCAGAAATTGAAAGTGCTGACCGTTCCCGGTCGAGGTTTCGGCTCGCCGGGCTATTTCCGCATTGCCTACTGCGTGGAAGATAAGGTCCTGAAAGGCTCGCGAGATGGCCTGCGCCAGGCGGCACGGAAATACGGCCTGACCGGATGAGAGCCATACCGGCTACTCTATAGAGGTGTAAACAATGTCGGAGCAGAATCAAGCCTCAGATAATGTATCGGAACTGCTGGCCGAAGCCAGGAATGAGCCCATCGCTTCTTTCCTGAACATGCAGCTTCTGGAGCTCCAGCCGGGCTATTCCAGAGTGAGCATCAGGGTGCTCCCCGAACACCAGAATTTTAACGGCTTTACTTTCGGCGGCATTGCCATGGCCGTGGCCGACCAGGCCTTCGGCTACGCGGTGAACTCAATGAAGCGTCCCAACGTGGCCTCACAGTTCAACATCCATTTCATCGCCCCGGCCAAAGCCGGCGATGAGCTTATCGCCGAGGGACGCGTGGTGAGGAGCGGTCGGCGGGTGAGCATCGCCGAGATGACGGTGACCAACCAGGAGGGGAAGCTCATCGCCAAAGCCACCGGCACCACGATACCGCTGGCTGATGTGCACTCAAAATCAACCGACCGCTAACACCGTTATTGACAGCCTCATTTTCATTATGGTAAACTTTATCTCAATCATGAGTACGACCCGTTACCAACTGGGGAACACCAAGTTCGTCTTTACCGGGCGCACCGGAGTGCGCTTGGGGGGAAGCGAATATACATAATTAATCATTAATAAATAAAGAAAGTATATTGATAAGAGTACCTCCCGGGCGGGAGGTATTTTTATAACCAAAAATCAGTCATTTTTAGAAAGAAAAGACAGTTAAAGGACATTGAAGTGCTGGCTGAAGTTCCGGATACCATACCAAAACTGATAAAGCACAACTACGAGCGGTGGCCCCAGAGGACTGCTATGTCCATGAAGAACTTAGGCGTCTGGCAGCGCTACAGCTGGCAGGCTAACTACGATAAAGTGAAGTACTTTTCTCTGGGCCTGATAAGTCTCGGGCTGAAACCGGGCGATGTAGTCTGCATCATCGGGGATAATGAGCCGGAATGGTTCTGGGGCGAGTTCGCCACGCAGGCGGCACAGGGCATTGTCACCGGCATATTCGTCGATTCCATCCCGTCCGAGGTGAAATACATTGCCGAGCAATCGGGAGCCAGATTCGCCATCGTCAATGACCAGGAGCAGACAGACAAGTTCCTGGAAATTAAAGAGGAACTGCCCGAGCTGAAGAAGGTTATCTACTGGGACCCCAAGGGCCTGAGGAACTACGATGACCCGCTACTGATTTCCTTCGCCGAGGTCATAAAGCTTGGGAGGGAATATGAGCAGGAGCATCAGGAACTGTTCGAGCAGAATATAGAGCAGGGTAAGGGCAGCGACACTGCCTTTATCTACTACACCTCCGGCACCACCGGCCTGCCCAAAGGAGCCGTGCTCACCCACCAGGCGCTCATCAACACTGCCCTGTCTTTTGTTGACCGCTATCCGCTAACCGAGGACGACGACCTTATTTCCAACTTCCCGGCGGCATGGGTCGGCGACAGCTTTTTCGCCACCATCCCCCACCTCCTCAGCGGGGCAAGGCTCAATTTCCCCGAAGAACCGGAGACCATCGCCGAGGACACCCGTGAGGTCGGCCCCAACTTCGTCATCTACGGGCCACGCCAGTGGGAAAGCCTGGTGCGTGATATCCAGGTCAAGATGATTGACGCCCACCCTTTGAAACGCTTTGTCTACCGCCTGTTCATGCCCGTGGGTTACAAAATGGCTGATTTTCACTTTGCCAATAAAAAACCGAACCTGCTCTGGCGCTTACTCTACGGTATCGCCTACTTCCTGCTTTTCCGTGCGCTCAAAGACCGCCTCGGCTTGAGCCATGTCAGGTTTGCCGTAACCGGCAGTTCGGTGCTCAGCTTGGACACTTTCCGCCTTATCCACGCCATTGGCATCGAACTGCGCCAGAACTACGGCAGCACTGAAGCCGGTCTTATCTCTTCGCACGGTAAAGGTGAAATCAAATTTGAAAGTGTCGGTCGGCCAGCCATCGGCACCGAAGTGCGCATCACCGATGAAGGCGAGCTTCTGGTGAGAAGCAAATGCCTGTTTAATGGGTATCATAAGGACGATAACAAGACCCTGGCAACGCTGGTCGATGGCTGGTGCCGCACCGGCGATGCGGTCAACATCGATGATGACGGACATCTGCTGTTCATTGACCGGATAGACCACCTCGGGCAGCTGCGCTCCGGCATCAAGTACGCACCCCAGTACGTCGAGGGCAGGCTCAGGTTCAGTCCCTACATCAAGGACGCCATGGTAATCGGTGGCAAGGACAAGGATTTTGTCTCGGCGATTCTCAATATCGATTTTGGCATGGTCGGTAAGTGGGCTGAACGCCACCATATCCCCTACACCACCTTCGTCGACCTCTCGCAGAAAGAGGAGGTGGCCGACCTCATACGTAAAGACCTGCTCAGGGTGAACGGCTATCTGCCGGAACCGGCAAGGGTGCAGCGATTTGTCCTCATGCACAAGGAATTCGACGCCGATGAGGCGGAGCTGACCCGCACCCGAAAAATTCGCCGCGAATTCATGGAGGAGCGCTACAAAGAACTAATTGAGTCAATGTATAACAACGGCAAAGATATCAATGTGCAGGCCCCGGTGACCTATCGGGACGGCCGCCAGGGATTCGTGAGCACGAGCATCAAGGTAAGAGATATTTCTTAAAGGATATTATGTCAAATGGCTGAACTTTTACAGTACGTCATCACCGGCCTTGCCGTGGGCATGGTCTACGCGCTGATTGCCCTCGGCTTCGCCCTTATATGGAAGTCGAGCAGCGTGGCCAACCTGGCTCTGGGACAGATCGCGCTCATATCCTCATGGTTTACCTATGCCATGCTGGTGCAGGCAGAGTTCCCGGTCTGGCTGGCATTCCCGCTGGTCATTCTCTTCGCCCTCGGCCTGGGCTGGACGATTGAGCGCTTCGCCCTGCGCCCCCTCATCGCCCAGCCGATTCTGGCGCTCATTACCGTGACGCTGGGCATCGGTTACTTCATCGAGGGCGTGGTCACCTTTATCTGGCCCTGGAGCGTTGACGCGCTCCCCAGATTATTCCCCAGAGAAGTCATTCATATCGGCCCGGCGGTAGTTTCCCAGGAATACGTGTGGGTGGTGGGTATCTGCCTTATAGTGTTTGTTCTCCTGACCCTTTTCTTCCGCTACCACAAGATGGGCATTGCCATGAGGGCCACCGCCGACGACCAGATGGCGGTTCAGGCATGTGGCATCCCGGTGACCGCCGTTTTTTCCAGGTCCTGGATGTTCGCCTGCGTGGTGGCGGCCATTGGCGGCATACTTATTTCCAGCATCGGCGGCATTACCCACGGGCTGGTGGAGACCGGCCTCAAGGCATTTTCGGTGGTGATACTGGGCGGACTGGACTCGTTTCTCGGCGCTGTGGTTGCCGGCCCGATTATCGGGCTCTGTGAAAGCCTCGGGGGCGGCTACCTGACGCCACACCTATGGGCGGGAGTCAAGGATATCATCCCGTTTGTCATTATCATCATTGTCATGATTATCAAGCCCTACGGGCTGTTTGGGGAAGAACGCATCGAGAGGATTTAATTAATGAGTTTACCGAGCGGGACCCGCAATTATACCTACGCGCAGGACATGGCCATCCTGCGTACCAAGACGCACTGGGCACTACTCTTTGGCTTTCTGGTGCTTCTGCTCGCCGCACCGCTTTACCTGGGTAACTACTGGCTGGGCGTGGCCAACCTTATCGGCATCACATTGATTGCCGCCACCGGACTCAACCTCCTCACCGGCTACTGCGGGCAGTTATCCATCGGCCACGCCGGCTTTATCGCTGTGGGCGCCTATACCGCCGCCATTCTGACCAATAGATTTGAATTGCCCTTCCTGGTAGGACTGGTCGGTGCCGGACTAATGGCCGGATTCATCGGGTTGATATTCGGGCTGCCATCGGTGCGGGTCAAAGGATTCTACCTGGCCATCGCCACCATCGCCGCCCAGTTCATCATTATCTGGGTCATCAACCACTGGTCGTTAACGGGTGGTTTCGTCGGCATTAAAGTCCCCTATGCCTCCATCGCCGGTTTTGAGTTCCGGAGTGAGACCAGCCAGTTTTACCTTATCATAAGCATCGCCGCTCTCTGTACGTTCTTCGCCAAGAACCTGGCACGGACACGGGTCGGCCGGGCCTTCATCGCCATCAGGGATAACGACCTGGCAGCGGAGGTAATGGGCATCAACCTTCTGTACTACAAGCTGCTGGCTTTTTTCATCGGTTGCTTCATGGCCGGAATCGCCGGCTCGCTGCTCAGCCACTGGATTGGTTTCCTCAACGCCGAACAGTTCAGCCTGACGGAGTCAATCCTGTACGTCGGCATGATTATCATTGGTGGCCTCGGCACCATCATTGGACCTATCTTTGGAGTCGTCTCTATACGGCTGCTCCAGCAGATTCTGAATGTGTTAATAGTGCCCTTCCTGGAAAAAACTTTCACCATGTTTCCCTCCGGATTTGCCACCGGAGTTACACCCATGCTATTTGGCCTGGTCATTATCCTGTTCCTGATACTTGAGCCGAGGGGCCTTGCCCACCGCTGGGCATTGTTTAAATCGGCCTATCGACTTTGGCCTTTCTCATATTAGCCTGAAGAAGGAGGTATAGGCTATAATGTAATACTCAAGAAGAGACATCCCGTAATACTGAAAGGAGGAAATAAAATGAAAGATAAAAGATTATTGATAGTAGCTGTAGTTGTCTGCCTGACTTTAATTCTGGCAGTACTACCAGTTATCAGCGCCTGTGCCGGTCCCAGCGAAAAAACCATAAAGGTGGGCATGTCCACGCCATCAACGGGAAAGGCGGCGGAAAAGGGAGCGCCCATGGGACACGCTAACCTTGATGCCATTGAATACATTAACAACGAGCTGGGCGGCGCGGCCGGCTACAAAATTGAGGTGTTGTGGCTGGACAACGCCTATGATGCCGCCAAGGTGGTCACCAATGTCAAGAGGTTCATGGATGAGGACTGTGTCCTGTATACCACCGCTTCTTCGGCGATGATGTCGGCGTCCATGGAAATCGCCAACCGCGCCGGTTTCCCGGGCATCGCTTCCTTCAATGCCCCCATACTGCATCGCCCACCGCAGCACATCTACGGGCAGATGCCAGATTACGGCGATGACTGGGCAGCTTTCGCCAAATACTACATGGAGAATATCTGGAAAGGCCAAGGTAAGCCTAGGATGGCGCTGCACCTACTCAATAATTCCACTGGTTACGGCGCCCTTGATGCCGCTAAAGCTACTGCCGAGGAACTGGGTATTGAGATTATTTCCACCGATGAGCACAAGGCAGATACCACATCGGAAATGGATTCCCTGACCCGGATTAAGGCGTCAAATCCTGACGTCCTCTACATCTCCAGCACGCCGGCACCAACCGCCGTTATCATCAAGAACGCAGTTGACCTGGGGCTTTATCCCGGCGTCACCATTGGTCTCGGCCACGCCGGCATTACCAAAGCACTGGTTGACATCGCCGGGGCTGACGTTGTGGAAGGCGTCTACGGCGTGTTCCCCACCGTAAACTGGGGAGACAATGTTCCCGGTATGGCCAAGATGACGGAGTACTGCCAGAAACTGCATCCTAAGGACTACGGCAACATGGACTACATCACTTCCTGGTCGCAGAGCTTGATCGTGGCCGAGATTATGAGGCTGGCGGTAGAAAATGCCGGCTATGATGTGCTGGCCAAAGGCGGCGAGGAAGCCTGGCAGGCAGTGGAGACCCAGGGTATCCAGAAACTGAACAACTTTGACGTTGGCGGGCTTCACGGTCCGGTAAGCTACAGCCCCGGAGATAACCGGTTATCAAAATCGGTCAGGCTCTTCCAGATACAGGGCGGCAATATCGTACCGATTACCGACTGGATAGAAGCGCCCGTGGTGAAATACGAGGAGTTCGACTGGTTCGGCCAGTAGTTAGAGAAGACAGGGGCGCGGCAGAGGTCGCGCCCCTTCTAGGAATGACTTGATATGCTCAAACTTAACAATATTGAGGTTACCTACCTCAATGTGATACGCGTGCTGCACGGCGTTTCTTTGAGTGTGGAGGACGGTGCCATCGTTACCCTCCTTGGCGCCAACGGCGCTGGTAAAAGCACCACACTCAAGGCAATCTCCGGCCTGCTCCACGTTGAAGAGGGCGAGGTGACCGACGGCAGCATCACCTGGAACGATGCTAGAATCGACCGAAAAGGTGCCGAGGAGATAGGAAAACTGGGAATTATCCAGGCACTTGAGGGACGCCGTGTCTTCGGCCATCTGACCGCAGAAGAAAACCTGACGGTTGGCGCTTACCAGCGCCACGACCGCCATGCCGTGAAAAACGACCTTGAGATGGTCTACCACTACTTTCCCCGGCTCAAGGACCTCCGGCGCAATATCGCCGGCTACCTCTCCGGCGGAGAGCAGCAGATGGTGGTCATCGGCCGCGCCATGATGGCCGACCCCAAGCTGATGATGCTGGACGAGCCATCGCTCGGGCTGGCACCACTCCTGGTAGAAGAAATCTACGACATCATCAATCGCTTCAACATGGAACAGAAAACATCGGTGCTGCTCGTTGAGCAAAACGTCAGGATAGCGCTCAGCATCGCTCACTACGGCTACGTCATGGAAAACGGCCGCATCGTCCTCGATGGCTCAGCCGATTTTCTCAGGAATAATGAGGACGTGAAGGAATTTTATATGGGTCTTTCCGCCATGGGGGCCAAGAAGAGCTACCGCGAGGTAAAACACTACAAGAGGCGCAAGCGATGGCTGTAAAAAAGAAGACCGGTGAATTCTTTGATGACCTGGAAGCAATGTCACCACAGGCGCGCGAAAAGTACCACGATGAAAAGCTCGTGCAGGCAATCGCCCATGCCTATCGCCATGCTCCGGCCGTGAAAGAACTGTTTGAGAAGACTGGCATCAGTCCAGCGCATATTCGTTCAGTAAAAGACATGGAAAAGCTCCCCATCACCCGAAAAACCGACCTCATCGAGCGGCAGAAAGCTCATCCGCCATACGGCGGCTTCTCTACCATCGCTCCGGAGGAGGTTGACCGTATCTTTCTTTCTCCCGGCCCCGTCTACGAGCCAATACAGCATGAAGGCATTAAGTGGTTTGCCAAAACCTTCTGGGCCGCCGGTTTCAGGAAGGGAGATATAGTGGTGAATACCTTCACCTACCACCTGTCCCCCGCGGGCATTCTGTTCCACGAGGGCATCCGGGACTGCGGCGCCACCGCCGTGCCCACGGGTACCGGCAACA
>DASRZK010000091.1:0-9580 GCA_035686505.1 Dehalococcoidales bacterium
GCCTTCGTTGGTGAGGCAGTTGACCGCCTTGGCGAGAATGCGTCCGGTACTGGTCTTGCCGGTACCACGTGGACCGCAGAAAAGGTAAGCATGAGAGACATGGCCGCTGCTCAGGGCATTTTGCAGTGTCTTGGTTACCTGTTCCTGGCCGACCACCTCAGCTAGAGTCTGCGGGCGCCACCGGCGATAAAAGACCTGAGAAGCCATTTTATCTATTATAACCCATATGCGATGGCGTTTCTAGGCGATTTCTGTCCGCAATGAAGACGTGTCCAGGACGATGGTTCGTTATTTTACTGATTCCCTGTGTGGCTCAAAATAAAAGCCAGCTTTACTGCGTCGGATTTATAATTCTCCGCTCGTAAAGCTGGCTCGTCGGTCTAATTTGCTTCAGGAGAGCAGGGAGGGTATATCCTTGGAGGCGTCTTCAATAGCTCTCAGTTTGACTTCGGTTTCTTCCTGCCGCTTCTTGAATTCGGGGATAAGGGTGGTTGATTGAGAGTAGTAGTTTCTCACCTTTTCCACATCACTGAGCTCGGACAGGATTACGGAAACATCGAGCATGCCTCTCTCCCGTGGATAATCTCCGTTTCTGATAAACGCTTCCGGAGCGATATCCTTCATATAATCGCCGAGGGCTTTTATCATGTCCATGTTCATCTCTTTGCCCGGTGCTGAGATGAGGTACAGAGCTCGCTTAGCATCCACGGGGTTACACTTTAAAGACAGCTCACTGATAGCTTCATCCATAGCCTGGACGCCCTTTAACGTTTCATCACCCTTGGCCCTGAAATCACGCCTTGATTCCCGGCGGAACCTGATTAAGGGAATGTCAGACCTGCCGTACCCGATAACCGTCCAGCCAACCAGGGTCTGTATGATGTCGCCGGCATCAAGCACTTTGGAGGCGATGTACTTAGCTTTCTTCTCCTCGCCGGCGCACAGCATATTGTAGAATGGCTCGGCGATCATGCTGTTGATTTTGGATATATTTCCTTTTATGGAGGAATCCTTGCGGACAAACCTCTGGTTATCCACCAGAAATACGGCATCAGCCACGGAGTACGAGGACTTCAGGCAGGTGGCAGTATTATATATGGTTCTGTCCTCGGTGGTTTCCTCATGTTCGAAGGGAAGAACAATGAGGTTGTAAATCGGTTTGTCGGCATAGCGTTCTTTTACGTGCTGGGTCACTACGGAGACTGCCCCGGAACCGGTGCCACCAGCGGCACTGGCAATAAACAGGAATGCATCCGTCTCAAAGAACCGTTTCGTGGTTCTTATCGCGTCGATTACCTTGTCGTTGTCCTCTCTGGCGATTTCAGCACCAAGTTCGTTTATTTTGCCCACGCCGTGGCCGCCGGTCTTACGGCTGCCGATGAGGATTCTATGCTGGTAGTCCTTTCTAATGCTGGTCAGCCCACTAAGGTCAGCAGCATCAGTATTGACCGCATAGCAGCCGGTAATTATCTCAATGCCACGCGAACTTTTTGCTTTCTTGTTAAGCCGGGAGAACTCATCCGCAATTCGACCGCCACACTGTCCGAAACCTACAACTACTAGTTTCATAGCTCACCTCTAAACATACTTATAGAGTTTAGTTATTTTAAACATACTTGCCATTGAATGTCAATTACTTTATCTCTAACAGTCATAGATATTTCTAGTAATAAAGTACCTGGTAATAACGTCAGGGTGGATGTAACAATGCGGCTGGTGCTAAACTTGCTAATAGGACTTTTTTATCATAGAGGCTTTCTAATTCAATAAAAAATGTTGAAAAACTATAATACCTATATTAGAATTGTGTAAAACAAAGTGGTGTGGGATTGATGGCGAGAGAAGTACCCTCAAGCGAAGTACTGGATAGTGACGGGCAGGATATTGAATCCCTCGAGAAGGCTGTTGCCCGGGCTGAACAGCTAAACCTTTTGGCGATAGAGGCGGCGGGAGAGACCACCAGGGCTGCTCAGAGAGCGATTAAACGCGCGGAGCAAATCAGCCGGGAGTCGAAAGAAGCCGCTGAGGCCGCGGCCAGGGCTGCTGAAGAGGCGATACAGCGTGCTGAGGAAGTAAACCGGGAGATCAGGGAAGGTGCTGACGCTGCCATTAAAGAAACTGAAGAGGTGATAAGACGGGCTGAGGAAACTGCTCGCACTCCAAAGGAAGCAACCAAGACAATCACGAATCGTTTTCAGGAGGCAATCAGCCAGGCAGAAGAGATAAGCAAGGAGGCTATGGAGGCAGCAGAGGCGGCCTACGTTGCCTCGGAAGAAGGGCTGAACCGGGTCAGCGCGATAAGCAACGAAGCCAAAGAGGTCGCTGAGTCTGCAGCCAGGGCAGCCAGAGAGGAACTTGATAAAGCTGAGGAAGCCGGTCTGATTGCCAAAGAGGCATCTTTAGAATCCATCAGGGCAGCTAAGGAGGCTTCCGGTAGGGCTGAGAAAGTCAGCCGTGAGGCCAGAGAAGCCGCTGAAGCATCGATAAAGGAAGCAAGAGAGGCCGCCAGCAAGGCGGAAAAAACCAGCCGGACGACCATGGAGATAGCTGAGACGGCGTCGAAAGCGGCTCATGGGTTGGCACTCAGGGCAGAGAAAATAAGCATCGATGCTAAAGGTCTTGCCGAGACATCATTGAGAACCTCACAGGAAGCAATCATTCGTGCTGAGGCCATAACTAAAGATACGAAGTTGGCGGCGGGGAATTCTGCCAGGGCCTCACAGGAAGCGATAGTCAGAGCCGAGATAATAAGCAGGGAAAACAGGGCAGCAATAGAGGCGGCTACGAGAGCCACTGTTGAGGCTGTTGACGCTGCAATTGCTGCCGCTAAAGAAGCAACTGAAGCATCGTCCAGAGATTCACAGGCGGCAATCAGCCGTGCCGAAGAAATTAGAAATGAGGTAAAAGCGGCGCATGACGAGCTGGTTAAGGCCTTTCAGGAGGCGCTTGACCGTGTCGAGGTGATGAACAACGAGACATTGGAGAAAGTCAAGGAAGCGGGCAGGACCACACAGGAAAAGGCTGATGCGTCAGCTAGGGCTTCAGAAGAGTCGATAAGCCGGATAGAACAGATTAGCGAGGAAGCCAAGGAAACTGCCGATGCTTCTGCCAGAGCAACCCAGGAAGCCACTGAGGCAGCGATTAAAGCTGCCCAGGAAGCGGCTGAGGCATCAACCTCGACTTCGCAGGGGGCGATAAGCCGGGCTGAGGAAATCGGACGGGAGGCCAGGGAAACCAACGAAGCGGCAGCGCAGGCGGCTCAGGTGGCAATAGATGAAGCACTTCGTATTGCCAGAGAAGCAGCGGAGGCAGCGACCACGGCTTCACAGGAGGCGATGAGCCGGGCTGAGGCAATCGGCAAAGAAACCAAAGATGCGGCTGATGAGTCGATCAGGGCAGTAAAAGAAGCTACCAGACTGGCCACCCGGGCTGCCAGGGAGGCAGCTGAAACTTCAGTTAAAGCCTTTGAAGAAGCGATAATTCGGGCGGAGGCAATAAGTCAGGAGACAAGAGAGACTACGGAAGAATCGGCGAAGGCAGCCAAGGAGGCTACTGAGTCCACAATACGAGCCGCCAAGGAAGCCGCCGATGAGACAACACGAGTTGCCAGGGAGGCAGCGGAAGCGGCCATAAAGGCTTTTGAGCGGGTCATGCTCCGCACCGAGGCGGCCGGTAACGAGGTGAGAGAAGTAGCAGAGGCGTCACTTGAAGCTTTTGAGACGGCAATTGGGAAAGTAGAGGAAACTCGCGAGGAAGAAGAAGTTGCCGAAGCAGTCGACGAGGCTGATGAGGAGGCGGCTGAAGCGACGCTTAAAGCCTTTGCTCAGGCGATTGGCCGGGCTAAGGAGTCCAATGTGAAGGGGAAACCAAAGACGGCGAAAGGCAAAGGGAAGGAAAAGATAGAATCGCGTTTGAATTTTCTGGCCCAAATGTATGAGACCAAGAAAAACGAAACGGCCAGTGAAGATAGTGTTGTGGAGGAGGATGAAGGAAGCGGGAAATAAATCGCACCGAAACTAATCACGTATCAGTGTATCAGTAATATCAATACAGGAGGAACTCGATGGCGAA
The DNA here is from genome assembly GCA_035686505.1 of Dehalococcoidales bacterium. Taxonomy (GTDB): domain Bacteria; phylum Chloroflexota; class Dehalococcoidia; order Dehalococcoidales; family RBG-16-60-22; genus E44-bin89. Next base: position 4,072 of record DASRZK010000091.1, read on the forward strand.
CGCAAGGGAAAAGACCAAGAAGGTCAGCGAAGAAGTAGTCGGAGAAATGGCTGAAGCTGTTCCTGAAGAAGTTGAGCAGGCCAATGTAGAAGAAGAAGCACAGCCGGCCAGACCGCTTGAAGAGGTATTGGGACAAGCCGAAAGAGCCTATGCTGCTTTTATGGAGGCGCAACGGCAGGTGGCCAATGCCTATCGGGCCAATGAACAACAAATTGCCAGAGCTTACAAGCGTGCTGAGCAACAGGCAGAGAGAGCCTGTAATGAGGTGATTACAGGGGCAATAAAGGCGCGCGATGAGGCTGTAGTGGCCGCGATCAAAGCACGTGATGACGCGGTCTCTCAAGTGGAGAGAGCCTTTAAAAAGGCGAAAGAGCAGGCGGATGGAGAATGCGAAGGACAGGTAGCGGAAGGCTGGAAAAAGAGAGAAGAGGCGCTTGCGCAAGCCTGGCAGCTCCGTGAGGAAACCGTGAATCAGGCGTGGGGTATATACGCCAAGCTTTCAAGATAAGTACCGTAGTATAGCAACCTGGGGTACTTCCTGGCTTGACTGATACACCTGTATGTGATTGGTGATGTTTTGGTTAGATTAAAGATGGGATATCTTTGAGGGTGACTTCTATTCCCCGGTACTTGTCTTCGATTCCTTCCTGTCTCTTCTTCAATGCGGAAATGAGGCTGATGGTCTTGGTGAAGTAGCCCCTCACCTTTTCCACGTCACTGAGTTCTGACAGGATGACGGTAATATCGAGCATCCCCTTTTCCCTTGGGTAATCGCCGCTTCTGATGACTGCCTCAGGGGCGAGGCTTTTGAGGTAAGTACCGAGTTCCTTGATAAGGTCGACGTTCATTTCTTTGGGTGGGGCGGAAACGAGGTAAAGTGCTCTCTTTGAATCTATGGGGTTGACCTTAAGGGAAAGACCGCTGACTGCTTGGTCCATGGCTTGGGTTCCCTTCTGGGCTTCCGTAGCCTTGTGCCGGAAATCGCGTGTCCGGGACAGGATTTTCTTGGCCAGTGAAATTTCAGAGCGGCCGTAACCAATTGCTGTCCATCCGGTCAGCGTCTGTATAATGTCTCCGGCATCAAGTATCTTCGCCCCGATGTATTTGTTCTTCTTTTCCTCGCCGGCGCAGAGCAGATTGTAAAACGGTTCCGTAATCAGGGCGTTAATTTTAGACAGGTTGCTTCTAATCGATGCGTCTTTCATCACGTATCTCTGGTTATCAACCAGGAAGACGGCGTCGGCCACCAGATAAGCTGATTTCAGGCACGTGGCAGCATTGTATATGGTCCTTTCCTCGGTGGATTCTTCATGCTCGAAGGGCAGGACGACGAGATTATATACCGGCTTATCCACATAGCGCTCTTTGATATACTGGGTGATAACGGGAAGTGCGCCGGAGCCGGTACCCCCGGCCGCACCTGCGATCAGCAGAAATGCGTCTGCGTCGACGAAGCGTTTGCTGGACCTTATCGTTTCAATTATCTTATCGCCGTCCTCTTTGGCGATTTCAGCACCCAGTTCGTTGATTTTGCCGACGCCATGTCCGCCAGTCTTCCGCCCACCGATAAGGATGCGGTGCTGGTAATCCGGCCTGATGCCGGTAAGGCCGCTGAGGTCGGCAACATCGGTGTTGACGGCAAGGGAATTGGTGATGATGTCGATACCACGCTGAACATGCGCCCGACGATTCAGTCGGGCGAATTCATCGGCAATCCTGCCGCCGCACTGCCCAAAACCAACTGTAATTAGTTTCATAATTTACCGTATTTTTCACTTTGTGTTATTTTAGACTTTATTTCCGCGCAATGTCAATGACGGGCTTTTTCTAAATAGACGGTCAAGGCAGACTGCTCAGGAGATTGAGGCAAAAATTGTATAGAAAAAAGTCACTCCCTCAAAAGTAATCCCCTCCTATCTGTTTAAAAGATGATAACAGCCCATATTATTTTCGTTTTTATTACATTCCCTTGCCCGCGATAAAGGTGGTGAGGTCGGCCAGGCGGCAGCTGTAACCCCACTCGTTATCGTACCAGGCAAGGACCTTGACCATGTTGTCGCCGATGACCATGGTGCTTAACGCGTCGACTATGGTGCTGGCCGGGTTGCCCCTGAAATCCATGCTGACCAGCGGTTCCTCGCAGTATTCCATGATGCCCGCCAGAGGCCCCTCGGCAGCGGATTTGAAAGCTTTATTGACCTGCTCAACGGTTACCTTCTGCTTCAAGTCAGCGACGAAGTCGATGACCGAGACGGTGACCACCGGGACGCGGAAGGCCATGCCGTGAAGCCTGCCCGCAAGCTCGGGGATGACCAGGGTAACAGCATGAGCGGCGCCGGTAGTGGTTGGTATAAGGTTGACTGCGGCGGCGCGCGCCCGGCGCAGGTCCTCGTGCACCATGTCCTGAATTCTCTGGTCATTGGTATAAGCGTGGATGGTGGTCATGAGCCCCTTGTCCACGCCGAAGGTATCGTGGAGCACTTTGACCACCGGCGCTATGCCGTTGGTGGTACAGGAAGCATTGGAGATGATGTTGTGCTTTTTCGGGTCATATTTAGCCTCGTTGACGCCGAGAACGATGGTGATATCCTCATTTTTAGCCGGGGCGGAGATGAGCACCTTTTTGGCACCGCTCTTGAGGTGGGCGGCGGCCTTGGTGGCGTCAGTGAAGAGACCAGTGGACTCGATGACGATGTCGACGCCATGGTTGCGCCAGGGTATGCTGGCGGGGTCTCTTTCCGAGATAACTTTCACCTTATGGCCGTCAACGGTGATGGCGTCGTCGCTGGCAACCACGGTGCCCGGGTAGGGGCCGTAACTGCTATCCCACTTCAGTAGATGGGCATTGGTGGCGGTATCGGCGAGGTCATTGATAGCCACCACCTCCAGCTCACCTTTATGGTACTGATTGATGGTGCGAAAGGTCAGCCGTCCGATGCGACCGAAACCGTTGATTCCCACTTTCGTTGTCATCTTTTTCCCCATCCCCGTTCATTATTTTACAAGTTAGTATTATTAGTTTACCTTTAAACTGGTAAATGCTTCAATATCGGCAAATCGAGCCGCCTGCTCAAGTTCATCTTCTATTCTGAGGAGTCGATTATACTTGGCGGTGCGCTCGGAGCGGCAGGGTGCTCCGGACTTAATCTGCCCCGCCTTGAGGCCAACTGCCAGGTCTGCGATGGTGGTGTCTTCGGTCTCGCCCGAGCGATGGCTGACGATTGCCGTCCATCCTGCTTCCTGTGCCATCCTGATGGCCGCGATTGTTTCCGTGAGAGTACCTATCTGATTGAGCTTGATGAGGATGGAATTGGAAGCTTTCATCTCAATACCGCGGCGCAATCGGCTGACGTTGGTGGTGTAGAGGTCATCACCGACCAGTTGTACCTTGCTGCCCAGTTTGCCGGTGATAAGTTTCCAGCCATCCCAGTCGTCCTCTGCCATGCTGTCTTCGATGCTGATAATCGGGTAGGCTGATGTCCATTTTACATAAAACTCTACCATCTCTGCGGAACTGAGCCGGGTGTCTTCCCGTTCCAGCACATACCTGTCATCCTGGTAAAATTCACTGGCCGCCGGGTCAAGAGCGATAAAGCAGTCCCGACCGGGCCGGTAACCAGCTTTCTCAATTGCGGCCAGAACTGCCTCGAGGGCATCCCTGTTGGAGGGAAGGGAGGGAGCAAAACCCCCCTCGTCACCGACGTTGGTGCTGAGGCCCCTGTCATTCAGGACTTTCTTCAGCGAATGATAGACTTCAGTGCCCATTTGCAGGGATTGACGGAAGCTGGTGGCGCCAGCCGGCACGACCATGAATTCCTGGAAATCTGTGGAATTAGCATGCTTGCCGCCGTTCAGAATATTCATCAATGGCACCGGCAGGGTATACTCGCTGGCTTTGCCAAGGTAGCGGTAAAGCGGCATATCCAGAGAGCTGGCTGCGGCATGGGCCACCGCCAGAGACGTTCCCAGAATAGCGTTGGCACCAAGGCACGATTTGTTGTCCGTGCCATCAAGCTCGATTAGTTTGTGGTCAATGGTTTCCTGGTCGGTGGCGACCATCCCCTTGATGCTGGGCGCGATGTGCTCGTTGATATGGTCTACTGCCTGGAGGACACCTTTACCGCCATATCTTTTTTTATCCCCGTCGCGGAGCTCCACCGCTTCGTAGGTGCCGGTGCTGGCTCCGGAGGGCACGGCTGCCTGCCCGAGTGTTCCATCAGAAAGCGCCACCTCTACTGCCACCGTTGGGTTGCCTCTCGAGTCCAGAATCTCTCGTCCTTTTATTTGTTCGATGGTCGCTTTTTTGCTCATACTCAATTCCCAGGGTTATTTGTTTATCATGTTAAGCGCTTTATTTACCGCATCGGCAGGGTCTGACGCTATAGCAATCGACTCATCCGGTTGGCCTTTTCGTGATAGCGACCACGTATTAAGGCCGACAACCGGGATGCCATTGCGCAGTGCGTGGCCGATCTCGGACAGGGTGCCATAACCACCGCCGATGGCAATCACGGCCTCAGAGCTTTTCACCACTATCACATTCCTCGCTTCACCCAGGTTGGTCACAATTGGAATTTTCACATACTGGTTGGCCGCCTGGCGGCTGCCTCCGGGGAGGATACCTATGGTCAGTCCCCCCTCGGCACTGGCGCCTCTGCAGACGGCTTCCATGATACCGCGCAGCCCACCGCAGACGAGGGCGATACCCTTTCTGGCCAGCTCGCGCCCTACTTCTTCTGCCAGTCTGGCCTCATCTGGAGTACACTCGCTGCCGCCAATGACGGCAATAAATCTTTGTGTCTCTACCATATAGTATAGTGAAAAGTAATTATGTAATTATATCATTTAGCTTGGACTCAGGTAAAGGGAGGTACACCGAACAAGAGTCTTCTAGTTATACCGGTTCATCGTTGCCGTCAACCCTTCGTTGATTAAGCAGAGTATGGCCTCGTTGACTTTATTCATGACCTCGGCAACGATTTTATTTTCACTGGCGTCAAAATCACCGAGCACGTGGTTGATAACCCCGGAGTCTCTGTCCATGTCGGTGCTGTCCATCAAAACAGGTCGGCCAATACCCACCCTGACGCGGATAAAATTGCCAGTGCCCAGGCAGGCGATGGTTGACTCGATGCCTTTATGCCCGCCGGGACGCCCACCCTGCCGAATGCGGACTTTGCCCAGCGGCAGGTCAAGGTCATCATGGATGATGATTAAATCTTCAGGAACGATATTATACCTTTTCACCAGTCGACTCACCGACTGGCCGCTCAGGTTCATCATGGTCTGCGGCCTGGCCAGTATCAGCTTCATACTATTAATTTCGCCTTCGCCGATTCGGGCCTGTCCCTGTTTGCGAGTGAAGCGTATTCCGTGCTTTCTGGCAAAGCGATTTAAGCACATGAAACCGATGTTGTGTCGGTTCCGGGTGTATCCCGCTCCGGGGTTGCCAAGACCAACGATTAGTTTCATATCATGCTTTCTGATTTAAAAGGTTCTGTAACTCTGC
>DASRZK010000092.1:0-2392 GCA_035686505.1 Dehalococcoidales bacterium
TCAAAGCATAGAAATCGTGATAAGATAAAGATAGCTACTAAAAGCGGAGGGTTATTTTGTGGAAGATGAACTGGAAACGAAGATAAAATCAACGCTGGTGGACGGCAGGTTGCCGTGCGCTATCGCTTTCCGGATTGCCAAGGAGTTGAAGGTCAGCCCCAGGGAAGTGGGCGATGCCGCCAACCGGTTATCTGTTAAAATAAGCAATTGCCAGCTGGGGTGTTTTCCATAAATGGAAACAGTGATTGATAAGCTAACCTTTGTCTCCCGCCATCGTTCTATAATGTGAAGATAATAGACGGAGGGCTGATATGAAAAAATCGATTATTACTTTACTGGTATTGATACTGGCGGTGACGTTGATTGCCTGTGCCGCGCCAGCGCCCGCCCCGGCGCCAGCACCGGCTCCATCACCGGCACCCGCACCGAGACCAGGGCCAGCACCATCTATCGTGATTCCGGCCCCATCTAAAGGAATACCCGGTGAGGGGGTTGTGGAAACACCGCCCATGGCACCAGCACCATCGCCGGTGAATGGGGGAGACCTGTCTATTGACACCGACCGCATGATAATACGTACCGCCAATATGCAGCTGGTGGTGGACGATGTCCGCGACACTATAGATAAAATCACCGAACTCGCCCAGGGCCGGGAAGGGTACGTGGTCAATTCCAGCAGCTGGAAAGAGGGAGAGCGTGTTGTCGGGCAGATTACCATACGTGTGCCGTCAGTGGATTTCGACTATGCAATGAGCATTTTACGCAACCTGGCCGTGGAGGTGAACTCCGAGACCACGTCCAGTCAGGATGTTACTGAGGAATACGTTGACCTTGAAGCAACGCTCCGCAATCTGGAAGCCACCGAAGCGCAACTTCTGAAGCTTTTTGAGAAGGCGGAAAAGGTGGAGGACATCCTCAATGTCCAGCGCGAGCTGTCCAGGGTGCAGCAGGACATTGAGCGGACCAAGGGACGCATGCAGTACCTGGAGCGTACTTCGGCGATGTCGCTCATTACGGCCTTGCTGGAGCAGTCCAAGCTGGAGGTTAAGTTCAGCGCCAGCACGACAACGGCGAAAGAAGGGGAGCAGATTCGGTTTTACAGTGATGTTGGGGGTGGCATCGCGCCGTACAGCTGGGAGTGGGACTTTGGCGACGGTGATACCAGCACGGACAACAACCCAGGTCATAAATACAAGTCAAAAGGTACTTACACTGTTATTTTGACGGTGGCCGATGACCGTGGCAACCAGGATGTAGAAAAGAGGAGTGACTACATCACGGTACTGCCCGGCTGGAGTGCCGGCAGCATTGTTGACGGCGCCTGGAACGGGCTGGTCACCTTCGGGCGGGTGCTGGCCAATATTTTCATCTGGCTCGGCATTTTCAGCCCGGTATGGATAGTAGCTGGCGTTCTGGTGTATTTCTTCTGGTGGCGTCGCAGAAAGAAGCGTGCTTAGATAAAGAGGTCAGCGAGCATGAACCTGTCCCGATTTTCCCTGGAAGGTAAGGTCGCTCTGGTAACCGGTGGCAGCAGGGGCATCGGCCGCGCCATCGCGCTGGCCTTTGCCGATGCCGGGGCAGATGTCGCTATCAGCAGCCGGAAACTGCCTGATTTAGAGTCAGTGGCCGACGAGATTGGGAAGAAGGGCGTGAAATGCATGGCGGTAGCCAGCCACATCGCCAGGGGGGAAGAGTCAAAGGCCCTGGTGGACAGGGTAGTGGGAGAGTTGGGGAAAATCGATATCCTGGTCAACAACGCTGGGACCAATCCGTACGCTGGGCCGCTGCTGAAGGCCGAGGAATGGGCCTGGGACGCGACCATGAATGTCAACCTCAAGGGGCCATTTCTCCTGAGCCAGCTGGTCGCCAGTGTGATGCAGGAACAGGGTGGCGGCAGTATCATCAATATGGCATCTATTATGGGCCTGGTTCCCAGCGAGCTCGGCTTTTACAGCGTGTCCAAAGCCGGTCTCATCATGCTCACGCAGGTTCTGGCCAGAGAGTGGGGGCAGTACAAAATCAGGGTGAACGCCATTGCCCCTGGCGTGGTCAAGACCAGACTGAGCGAGGCACTGTGGAAGGACCCGGCGAAGAGCGAGAAGGCGGCAAAGAGCAAGGCGCTGGGCTATATCGGGGTGCCCGAGGACATTGCCGGTGCGGCGCTTTTCCTCGCTTCGGATGCCTCGAGCTACGTTACCGGGGAAGTTATCGTGGTTGACGGAGGAGAACTGGTCGGGCCGGCGCCGGATTACGGAGCCTGACCTAAGTCTCTGACCTTCTGCATTACCTGAGCGGGCAGGTCTTTTTCCGCCACGGGCACAAGGTCAACCGTTTCACCGGCCACGACAATGCGGTGATTGGCCCTTTTCCTGGCTTGCTTTTTGTCGCCGCA
>DASRZK010000093.1:0-3732 GCA_035686505.1 Dehalococcoidales bacterium
AATTTCGTACGCGGTTTTACTGTCGCCGTCGTCCGGCGTTGGCCCGCAATATCCCTCAACAATTACCACGTCTTTGTTCTGGGATACCTCGATGTAAGACTCCCTGACCTTATCCGCCAGGCTCTTCCCGCCATCAAGCGACGGACTTATTAACTTGACGTCCTCTATTAAACCCAGCGCCTGCTTGGCAAACACGGCGTCACCTGCCGGACTTGCCGATGGCTTTTTCCCAACCACTGGCCTGAGGAAACCGACCTTCTTACCTTCACCCAGCAACTGCCGGCCAAGGCCAGTAGCAACGGTGGTTTTACCAGATGCCGCCTGCGCTGAAACTACAAATAAAGCAACCATTTAGCGTGCCTCCAGATACTTCGTTCATAACTGTAACGCGCTTTTTCATTATAATTCCTTAGTCCCTCTTTCGTAAAGGGAAAAGCAGTGGCCACACTTTTATACTGTATTCTTAAGGTCTATAATTGACGCTGGTTGAGTGATATAATTAAGTTAATTAACCAGCGAGGCATGAATCATGCCCGAGGCAATGCTCTATGAAAAACTGCCCGACTCCAGGGTACGATGTAATACCTGCCAGTGGCGTTGCACCATAAATCCAGATAAGTCCGGCGTCTGCCGCATGTACCAGAATCGCGACGGTATTTTATATAACCTGAACTACGCCAGGGCGTCATCGGTGGCGGCCGACCCGATAGAAAAGAAACCCCTTTTTCACTTCTACCCCGGCTCGCTCGCCTTCTCCATCGGGGGGTGGGGATGCAACTTTCACTGCCAGCACTGCCAGAACTGGGAAATTTCCTGCCCGCCGGATAATGAACCGTGGCGCCGCTCTCAGGATATTCCCCCCCAGACGGCCATCGACCTCGCCAGGCAGTACCATTGCCAGGGCATTGCCTGGACCTACAACGAGCCGACCATCTGGTTTGAATACACGTTCGACTCCGCCAGGCTGGCCAAGCAAAACGGCCTCTATACGGTTTACGTGACCAACGGCTACATTACTCCAGAGGCTCTGGACACCATCGGCCCCTATCTGGACGCCTGGCGGGTTGATATCAAGGGTTTTTCCGACGCCTTCTACCGCGACCTGGCTAAAATACCCGACTGGCGGGGCATTCTTGAGATGGCCAAGAGAGCCAAGGAAAAGTGGCAGATGCATGTTGAGGTGATTACCAACATTATCCCGACGATGAATGACGATGACACGCAGCTCGAAGGCATTGCCCGCTGGATAAAGGACGAGCTGGGTGAACTGACTCCCTGGCATGTTACCCGCTTTTATCCTCACCACCACCTGATGCACCTGCCCGCCACGCCCATCGCCACCATTGAACACGCTTATGATATCGGCCGAAAGGCCGGTTTAAAATTCATCTATGCGGGAAACGTTCCCGGCCACCAGAGTGAAAACACGGTCTGCTACTCCTGCTGCAAGCTCGTGGTGCAGAGGCTGGGCTACGATGCTGAAATATTGGGGCTGGAGGGTTCCAGGTGCCGGTTCTGCGGCGCGGAACTCAACTTTCGAACGTAACCAAGGAGAACTAAAATGAGCAGGCAGCCAGTGGTCGCCGGACAGTTTTACCCCTCATCACCTTCCCAGCTCAGGACAATGATAGAGAAAATGGTGGATAAGGAGGCAGAGAAAGAGGACGTAATCGGCCTGGTCTCCCCCCACGCCGGGTATGTTTATTCCGGGCCGGTGGCGGGGGCGGTCATCTCCAGAGTCAAATTCAAAGATACCTTCATCATCCTCGGGCCGAACCACACGGGAAGGGGCAAGCCCCTGAGCATCATGGCGCAGGGCACGTGGCAAACACCATTCGGCGATGTGGAGATTGATGCGGAACTGGCCCGGCACCTGCTGAGCATAACACGCCACCTGCAGGAGGATGATGCCGCCCATCTGTTTGAGCATTCCATTGAAGTCCAGCTTCCTTTTCTGCAGTATTTCAAGCCGGACATCCGAATTGTGCCCATAACGCTATCCTTTGCCAGCCTCGACGTTTACAAGGAAATCGGCACGGAAATGGCCAGGGCCATTAAAGATACCGGACGGGAAGCGGTGATAATGGCCAGCAGCGACATGACCCACTATGAGCCGCACGATGTTGCCGCGCGGAAGGACCGGCAGGCGATAGACGCCATATTACGCCTTGACGAGGACGAGCTGTTCCGGCGGGTTGAGGAGTACAATATCTCCATGTGCGGCGTTGCGCCGGTCGCCAGCCTCATCGCCGCGGCCAGGGAGCTTGGCGCCACCTCAGCCGAACTGGTGAAATACCAGACCAGCGGTGATACGTCCGGCGACTATTCGGCGGTGGTCGGCTATGCTGGCATCATCATCAAAGCCGTTGTCATGCACCCCCTGGTACAGCTGGCCCGGGACACCGTCGAGACCTATGTTACTGAGGACAAGGTAATTTCCCCGCCCCATGAACTAACTCCGGAGATGGAGCAGAAAGCGGGCGTTTTCGTGTCACTGCATAAATTCGGCGAGCTGAGGGGCTGCATCGGCACTTTCGAGCCCACCAGAAAGAACGTCGCCGAGGAAGTCATCAGCAACGCCATCAGCTCCGCCACCCGCGACCCCCGTTTCCCGCCGGTTGCCCCCGAGGAGCTGGATGACCTGGAGTACAGCGTGGATGTGCTCACCAGCCCCAGACCAGTCAAAAATAAAAAAGAGCTTGACCCCCGGAAGTACGGGGTCATCGTTGAGTGCGATTTCCGCCGGGGCCTGCTGCTGCCCGACCTTGAGGGCGTGGATACCGTTGACCAGCAGATTGATATCTGCCGTATGAAGGCGGGTATCGACTCCAGCGAGTCGATAAAGCTGTATAAATTTGAGGTGCAGAGGTATAAATAAGGGGGTAGGGATGATGGTAAATAAGGATATTGAAGAAATTACTAAAGATGACTTGCAAGCTTTAATAGATAATGAGGTATCAGAACGTAAAGCAATAGAGTATAAACAAGCATTGCCAGGAAATTCCGACAAGGAAAAGAAGGAGTTCCTTGCAGATGTTTCTTCATTCGCAAACGCTAGTGGTGGCGACTTAATATATGGCATCACTGAGGACAAGAAGACAGGAAAACCAAAATCATTAGACGGCTTAGATGCTGAAAATATAGGTCAAGAGATAACAAGACTAGATAACATAATAAGAACTGGAATCCAGCCAAGATTACCATCGGTAGCTATTTCTCCCCCGATTCCACTAGAGAACTCAAAATTGGCTTTAATAGTCAGAATTCCTAAAAGCTGGACTAGTCCGCACCGTGTAATATATGACGGGCATGATAAATTTTTTTCAAGGAGCTCAAATGGGAAATACTCTCTGGATGTTGGGGAGTTACGGATTGCTTTCAACCTCTCCGAAACAATTACCGAAAGAATCCGTAATTTCAGAATGGATAGGATAGCAAAGATATTGGCAAATGAAGTCCCTGTGCCTCTTTATGATAATCCTAAAATAGTGCTTCATCTAATACCGATTAGTTCATTAAATCCAGCTCAAAGTTATGACATAAGTAAAATTGCTTCCAATCCCACGATTATGCCACCAATACGTTCGAGAGGATGGAACCACAGATACAACCTTGATGGTTTTTTAACTCATTCTGAAGGACAGGATGGTAAATCGCGCTCTTATGTCCAATTCTTCAGAAACGGAATCCTAGAGGCAGTGAATGGATATTTAATACCTTTGCGTGAAGAAA
>DASRZK010000094.1:0-6946 GCA_035686505.1 Dehalococcoidales bacterium
CGAGATGGGGATAAGCTACGAGGCACTTGATAGATTTATCCTTACCGGTGAAGCATCGGACGAGGTGCGGAAAAAGATTGAAAAGATGATGGCCGGCAGCGCCCACAAGCGCTCCCTGCCACCGATACCGGAATTTTAAACTCGGATTTATGCTGCTTTTCTGTATCCTCGTTTCCAGTTACCATATACTGGCAGCGGCGGGTACGCTGGTACGGTCATGCAGCGTGATGGCATCCTTGGTACAGCTGGCGCGGCAAACGCCGCAACCGTAACAGCGCCGCGGGTCGATTATTACCTTTTTATTGGCTGCGCTGTACCCTATCGCGCCGAACTGGCAGGCACGCATGCACTGGCGGCAACCGTTGCATAATTCAGGATTTAATTCCGCCACGTACTCCGCGCGGAACATGACGGGAAGGCCGTACGTCACCGTGGACAGCATGGCCATACAATCGGAACGATCACAGTTGCAGATACCCCCGATGAATGGAGTCATGAAGGTCCAGACACTATGGCAGAGGCCTTCTTTCTCATGCTGGCGAAAGCTGTCCAGAGCCTCTTCTCTGGTCAGCGTTTCCAGGCCGGCCGTATCCGGCCCCGTCAGGTAACTGGCGTCAATTTCCTCTATTATCTTCCGCATCTCTCCCCCTTGTGGCGCCATGCTGATTCCGTAGCAATAACGCTGCTCCGTACCCAGGTTGGCCTGGCGGCATATACATGCCGTTCGTATAACGCTATTGACGAAACCGAATATACGTTCAACGTCCTCGATTGGCAGGACCTGCCCAAAGTGTGTTTTTTTCTGCCGGCCTGTTATGTAAGGTGTCAGCACCCCTCTCACGAAAGCCGGTGCCCGGTTAAGTCCTTCGAGTTTCCCCGCTGATTCAGCAAGTTCTTCCGGTTGTGAGAAGAAATCGGCGATAAACTTACGTCGCCTCAGGTCACTCAATAAGTCTTCCGAGTAATTCTTGGCCTGTAGATACCACTTCTTGCCTTCTCCGTGTTTATGACAGAATTCGCACATTTCTTTCTCCTTGACCCATATTCAATTAAGGTATTCGCCAGGCGCTCTAATATTCAGGATTATTGCCATTATAGGCCCATATAATTATTTGTCAATATTATTTACCTATACCTGCCCTTGTTTTGCTTAACATTGTCTGCTATTATGTTAAAAAGCAGATGGTTACCGAAAGAGAGAAGGCTTTAGAGCTGGCGATTGGCCAGATTGAAAAAAGGTTCGGCAAAGGCTCGATTATGAGGCTGGGGGAGTCCGCAGGAAGCACTCACGTGGAAGCTATCCCCAGTGGCTCGCTGGCTCTGGACCTGGCCTTGGGCATTGGTGGTATTCCCAAGGGTCGAATCACGGAGATATTTGGTCCGGAGGCATCCGGTAAGACCACCCTGGCCCAGCATATCATTGCGGAATCGCAGAAGCGTGGCGGTATGGTTGCCTATATTGATGCTGAACATGCGTTAGACCCATCCTATGCGGCAAATTGCGGTGTAAATGTTGAGGAGCTGCTTATCTCCCAGCCGGATACCGGGGAGCAGGCGCTGGAAATCTGCGAGGCGCTGGTAAGGAGCAGCGCTGTCGACGCCATCGTGATTGACAGCGTGGCGGCTCTGGTACCCCGGGCTGAAATTGAGGGGGATATGGGGGAGCCTCAGATGGGTCTGCAGGCGCGCTTGATGTCGCAAGCCCTGCGCAAGCTGGCGGCGGCCATTGGCCGCTCCGGGACGGCGGTTATATTCCTCAACCAGCTCAGGGAAAAGGTCGGCATTGTCTTCGGCAATCCCGAGGTAACACCGGGCGGCAGGGCACTCAAGTTTTACAGCTCGGTACGGATCGACCTCAGGCGCGTTGAAACCATCAAACAGGGAAATGAAGCCATCGGAAACCGCGTCAGGGCCAAGGTTGTTAAAAACAAGGTTGCACCCCCATTCCGAAATGCCGAATTTGACATCATGTTTAGTCACGGCATAAGCAAAGAGGGCAATCTTATTGACCTCGGTCTGGAAATGGAGTTGATAACCAAGGCTGGTGCCTTTCTCTCTTACGGCGATGTCCGCCTCGGGCAAGGCAGGGAAGCGGCCAGGAAATATCTGGCGCAAAATCCGGAGCTTGCCCAGGAAATAGAGCAGAAAATAAGGTCCTCAGCCGTTACCACTCATTTTACCGCGCCCAATTAATAGGGGCATGTTAGAATAATAGAAAACAGAATACCGTAAAGATGGCAAGGCTGAGGCATAAGCATCAGCCTTGTGGTTTTTAAGGTGATAAGTAAGGTGAGCAGGATTACCGACCTCCGCACAGGGAAGGGAAGAGAGAAAAGGATAAATATTTATCTGGACGGACGTTTTGCCTTCAGCCTGGGAGCTGAGGTCGCGGCGAAAGAAAACCTGCAGGTAGGTCAGGACCTCTCCGTTGACCAGATAGAATCACTGACCGGTGGTGACCAGTTGCAGCGCTGTCTGGAGGCGGCTTACCGCTACCTGGGCTATCGTCCGCGCAGCGAGTCTGAGCTCAGAGAGCGCATGCAGCGCCGCGGCTTTGTTGCGGAAACCGTAGATGCAGCGATTACCCGACTAAAGGAGCAGCAACTGCTGGATGATGAAGCCTTTGCTCAGTTCTGGAGGGAGAATCGGGAGTCATTCGGCCCGCGAAGTCAATGGCTCACCGGGCTGGAATTGAAAAGGATGGGGGTAATGAACGGTGTTATCGAGCAGGCAGTAGCCGGTATGGATGACGAAGAAAATGCCTATCGGGCGGCGCTGCAGAAAACGCGCCGCTGGACACCGGCCGACACTCAGAGCTTTCGACGCCGACTGGGTGACTATCTCCGGCGTCGGGGTTTTAAATATGAAGTCATCAACCACACTGTGGAAAGAATATGGCAGGAACGAGGGAATGGCTCGGGATAGTTTATGTATTGGTGAAACCCGGTACACGGCTGTCTTAGGCTGCCCCCCGGTAGATAAAAATATAAAGAAAAAGGGGGTGACATAATGGGATTGGACATTGTTGTAATTCTGGCAATATTCTTTGCCTTTGTCATTGGCGCTGTCTTTGGCGGTATGGCGGCTTTTATTTTCCGTCGGGTGATGTTCAACCGGCAGATACGCATTGCCGAGCGCAAAGCGGCCAAAATGATTGCCGAAGCCAGAGACGAGTCCAGAGTAGTGCTGAATGATGCCCAGGAGGAAGCGAGAAAGACTAAAGCATCAGTTGATGCCGAATACCGTGAGCGGCGTTCCGAATTGCAGCGCCAGGAAAACCGCTTGATCCAGAAGATAGAAAATCTGGATCGGAAGCTGGAAAGTGTCGAGCATCGGGAGCGTGGTATGGCCGGCAAGGAAAAGGAAATCGAGTCGATCCGAGGTCAGCTTGGCGAGTTAAAGGACAGGCAGTTGAAGCAGCTCGAGCTGATTTCAGGCCTGTCCAGCGCCGAGGCGCGTCAGCAGTTACTGGATGCGATGCAGGGAGAGATGGAGCAGGAGACCTCAAGGCGACTCCGCGAGTGGGAGATAAAGCTGAAAGAAGAAGCTAACGGGAGGGCACAGGAAATCCTTTCACAGGCGATTCAGCGCAGTGCCTCGGAGATTGTTACCGAGTACACGGTGGCCGTGGTGCCGCTGCCCAGCGATGAGATGAAAGGGAGGCTAATCGGCCGCGAAGGACGCAATATCAGGGCTCTTGAGCAGGCGACCGGTGTGGACCTGATCATCGACGATACCCCTGAGGCGGTTACCGTGTCCAGTTTTGACCCGGTACGGCGGCAGATTGCCCGTAACGCATTGCAAAAGCTAATCCTTGATGGCCGCATCCATCCAGCGCGTATTGAGGAGGTGGTCGCCAAGGCAAAAGAAGACGTGGAGGCGGATATTAATAGTTCTGGAGAACAGGCAGCCTATCAGGTTGGCGTGCACGGACTGCGACCGGAAATTATCAGGTTGCTGGGTAGACTGAAATATCGCACCAGCTATGGGCAGAACAGCCAGCAGCACAGTATAGAAACCGCCTATATAGCCGGAATGATCGCCTCCGAGCTGGGGGCTGACGTGGCCATCGCCAAAAAGGCCGGGCTCCTGCACGACCTTGGCAAAGCGGTTGACCGTGAGGTGGAGGGCACCCACGCCCAGATTGGCGCCGACCTGGTGAGGCAGTGGGAAAAGTCGCCGGAGGTGGTGCAGGGCATTGCCGAGCACCATCTGGAGACAGAGAGCGTCAGCATGTGGGGCTTTATTATCTCAGCGGCAGATGCCGTAAGCAGCGCCAGACCGGGCGCCCGGCGCGAGTCGCTGGAGAACTATCTGAAGCGAATGAAAGCGCTGGAAGACATCGCCAACGACTTCAAAGGCGTGGACAAGTCCTACGCCATTCAGGCAGGACGGGAAATCCGTATCCTGGTCAAGCCGGAGGAAATTGATGACCTGGGCGCAATGCGGCTTGCCCGGGACATCGTGAAGAGGATAGAAGAGGGACTGGAGTATCCGGGGCAGATAAAAGTTACCGTGCTCAGGGAGACCAGGGCCATTGACTTTGCGAAATAAAGGAAGTAGATGCTAGTACTGGTAGTCGGTGATATAGTTGGCCAGCCCGGCCGAAAAGCGGTGCATGAGGTGCTGCCGATACTGCGCCGGCAGTACCGGCTGGACATGGTCATTGTCAATGCGGAAAATGCTGCTGGCGGTTTCGGATTGACCTCAGCCATTGCCCAGGAGCTTATTGAGGCCGGCGTTCATATATTGACGTCGGGGAACCATATCTGGGCGCAGAAGGATATCATCCCCGATCTGGACAGCGAAATGCCGGTTCTGCGTCCGTTGAACTATCCGCCGGGAGTGCCGGGAAAGGGCTATTATATTACCGGTAAGACGATGGTGGTCAACCTGATGGGCCGGACCTTTATGAATGATATCGACTGTCCGTTCCGGGCAATGGATAAACTCCTTGAGGAAATTGAGGACCGACCGCCGGTGATTATCGTCGATTTTCACGCTGAAGCCACCTCGGAAAAAATGGCCATGGGCTGGTATCTGGACGGCAGGGTTAGTGCTGTCCTGGGTACTCACACCCACGTCGGTACCATTGATGCCCAGATACTGCCTCAGGGCACAGCTTACGTAACTGACATCGGCATGACCGGACCGACAGGTTCCATCATCGGTGATGACGTGGAATCAGTCTTAAGGCGTTTTCTCACCGGGATGCCTCACCGTCTTTCCGTGGGGAAGGGGAAGCCGGTTTTAAATGCCGTCCTGGTAGAAGTTGACGAGAACAGCGGCCGGGCAATCAGTATTGAACGCATATGTCGGCAGCTGGAGAAGCCGTGAGCAAGGTTGACCTGCACATTCATTCCACTGCCTCGGACGGAAGGTACAGCCCGCAGGAAATCGTCCGCAAGGCGGTGGGACTTGGTCTGGAAGTCATTGCCCTGACCGACCATGATTCTGTTGACGGGATAGCATCAGCTCTTGAGGAAGCACAAAAATTCAGCCAGCTTCAGTTCATCCCCGGGGTGGAAGTGAGCACGGATGTTCCCAGTGGCGAAGTCCATGTCCTCGGCTATTTTATTGATTACGGCAGTGAGGAACTCGCCGCAGCGCTGGAGCGGTTTCGCAGTTCCCGGGAAGGACGGGCGCAGGGAATGATAACCAAGCTGGCGGAGCTTGGCATCCACATAAGCTGGGAGCGTGTCCGGGAAATCGCCGGCAGCGGCACCGTTGGCCGACCCCATATCGCACAGGCGATGCTGGAGAAGAGATATATCAACTCCATAAAGGAAGCGTTTGATAAATATATCGCGCGGGACGGGCCGGCCTACGTGGAGCGGGAAAAGATGACGCCGGTGGAGGCGGTACAGCTGATATTGCGCAACCGTGGTGTAGCCGTGATGTCGCACCCGTTTACCGTCCCGGAACCTGAAGGCATGATTGCGGAACTGAAAGCCGCCGGGATGGCGGGCATTGAAGCCTATTATAACAGTTATACCAGTGAAGAGATTGGCACCCTCATTGCCTTGGCGAAAAACTACGGACTGATTGTTACCGGTGGCAGTGATTATCACGGCCTGGATGAGAGCCATGAGACCCTGATGGGCGGGGTGGAAGTGCCTGTGGAGGTGGTAAGCAGGCTGATTGCACGGGCCGAGCCAAAAATGTTAAAGTTAGCCTATTTAAAGTAAGTCCTTCCAGCAGGAGAGCCTATGGCTATCTGGTTTGCCTTAATACTGGTGGCTTATCTTCTGGGTTCATTCCCTGCCGCGTACCTGACGGCCAAGGTAACCCGCGGCATAGACATCAGGCAGTATGGCACGGGTCAGGTGGGTGGTGGCAACCTCTGGCGGATGACCTCCTGGAAACTCGGTTTGCCAGTCGGCGCTTTTGACGTTGGTAAGGGGATGGTGATGGTCTGGGTGGCACAGCTCCTGGGAATGAGCGTGGCCCAGCAGCTGGTGGTGGGCGCGGCGGCGGTCATAGGTCATAACTGGTCCGTGTTTCTGCGCTTCGGTGGTGGCCGGGGTGTCGCTACCGCCATGGGGGTTATCCTTATCCTCCCGTTAATCAATGAGATGACGCCGTGGCCGACAATCACCTGTTTTGCCTGCCTTGTCGCTGGCTCGGTCATGCTGCGAAGCTCGCCGCTGCCGGTGATGGTGAGTGTTACTTCGCTGCCCATCGTCAGCGCCATTTACGAACCGGTAACGACAACGCTGGGATTCTTGGCCATCCTGTTGATAATGGTGACAAAGCGCCTAGTGGCGCCGAGAGCGGCTGAGGCTACTTCGGTCAGCAAAAAAGTAATACTGTTGAACCGATTGCTTTTTGACCGGGATATAATGGACCGCAAAGTCTGGATGTCCCGGCTCCCCTTCAAAGCCAAGGATTTAGAAGAATTAAGCGACGGGATTGACTGATGAAGTGTGCGGCTCACCCCAAAGTG
>DASRZK010000095.1:0-2647 GCA_035686505.1 Dehalococcoidales bacterium
CAGGAGGACGATGACGATAAACCCATACAGTGGTGACTGCAGTCCGAAGAAGACCACTGACCAAAGAGCATTCAGCACCAGCTGTATCAGGAAAATGGACAGCGCCACCCTTACCCGGCGGTCGTCCAGCCCGATGCGCCAGATGAGAAAGGCGGCTACGCCCATGAGCAGGTAGAGGGTTATCCAGGCCGGGGCAAAGAGCCAGTTAGGCGGGGTGAAAACCGGTTTCTGGAGGGTGGCATACCAGGTGGGAATCGCCGGTGTAGTGAATACCGAGCCGATAATTCCGGCACACTGGCAGACCACAATGCTGATAATAAATTTCAGGATATTAATTGTTCTGGTGTTTTTCATTGTTCCGCCTCCAGGCTATTTTTACGGTTCATGATTGGTAAGCATTTCTATCATATAAATAACGTGATTGTCAATATCAATCAGCGATGTTATACTCTGACATATTGTCTATAGATTTGGAGGCTTCAGGTGAAGAGAGCCGATGGACGTGCCTATAATGAGCTCCGCCCGGTAAGCATCGCTCCCGGGTTTTTGCTCTTTGCTGAGGGCTCGGCGCTGATTGAGCTGGGTAAAACGAGGGTGCTGTGTTCGGTCAGCGTTGATGAGCGTGTGCCCGGCTTCCTCAAGGGCAGCGGGACGGGGTGGATTACCGCCGAATACGCCATGCTGCCCCGGGCCACGGTGACCCGTACCCCGCGTGATTCCTCGCTGGGAAGAGTGGGAGGCAGGAATCAGGAGATTCAGCGATTCATCGGGCGCTCCTTGAGGGCGGTGGCTGACCTCGCGGCTCTTGGCGAACGGACTTTAATTGTCGACTGCGACGTCATTCAGGCTGACGGCGGCACGAGAACCGCCGCCGTTACCGGTGCCTATGTTGCGCTTTACAAGTCTCTCTATAACCTTGCCGGCATGGGAATCATCTCTTCCGTGCCACTCAAGAGTGCGGTGGCGGCCACCAGCGTTGGCATTGTGCGCAGCAATATGATGCTGGACCTGTGCTATGATGAAGACGCCAATGCCTCGGTTGATTTCAACGTGGTCATGACCAGCAAAAGTGAGTTCGTCGAGGTGCAGGGAACAGCAGAGGGCAAGCCGTTTTCCAGAAAGAACATTGAGGAGCTGATTTCTCTGGCTGAGTCGGGGATTCAGCAGCTCTTCCAGGTCCAGCAGACGGCTCTCGAAAAATACAAGTAGGCAGTAAGCCTACGTTCTTACCTGACCGCTGCCGTAGATAATCCACTTATACGTGGTCAACTCTTTCAGTCCCAGGGGCCCACGGGCGTGAAATTTCTGGGTGCTGATGCCGACCTCTGCTCCCAGACCGAACTGTGCCCCATCGGTGAAGCGGGTGCTGGCATTGACATAAACACAGGCGGCGTCAACTTCGTTGAGGAAGCGCGCTGCTGAGGTATAATCCTCGGTTAAAATAGCTTCAGAGTGACCAGAACCATAATGTTCAATATGCGCTAATGCGGCATCAAGGGAATCAACCACCTTGATAGCGGCTACCAGGGATAAGAACTCCTTGCCCCAGTCCTCGTCGGTTGCGGGGACGAGCTTGAGCCCGGTCTGGTTTTTCAGGATGGCCATAGCCTGTCTATCGCAGTGCAGTTCCACGCCGGCTTTGGCCAGTTCAGCGGCAATCAGAGGCAGGCAGCCCCCGGCAATGTCAGCGTGTACCAGCAGCGTGTCCAGAGCATTGCAGACGGTGGGGCGCTGTACCTTGGCGTTATAGACGATGGCCACTGCCTTTTCCACATCGGCGCTTTTGTCTACGTAGGTGTGGCAGACGCCGATGCCGCCGGTAATCACCGGCATGGCAGCCTTCTCGGCCACGGAGCGGACGAGCCTGGCACCGCCACGCGGTATAATCAGGTCGATGACGCCGCTCATCGTCAGCATGTGGTCGACCAGTGCCCTGTCGGTATTCTCAATGAACTGGACGGCACCATCAGGCATCCCGGCACTTAGCGAGGCATCCTGCACCACTCTGACCAGGGCGTTGTTGGAGCGTACCGCCTCCTTGCCTCCTCTTAAAATCATGGCGTTGCCAGACTTCAGACAGAGCGAGGAGATGTCAATGGTCACGTTGGGGCGGCTCTCATAAATGGCGCCGATGACGCCCAGCGGCACCCGCTTTTTGCCAATAAGCAGGCCATTGGGCTGGGTGCGCATATCGAAGACCTCGCCGACCGGATCAGGCAGTGCCGCCACGTTGAGCACATCCCCGGCGATGGCCTCAAGACGGCTCTCGTTCAGCATCAGGCGGTCGAGCATGGCGGCATTCATGCCGGACGCTTCGGCTTCTTTATAGTCCTCTTTATTGGCCGCTATTATCTCGCCTTTTCTGGCCAGCAGGTCACGGCTGATATTGTGCAGCGCCCGGTTTTTAATGTCCGTGGCGAGGTAGGCCAGTCGCTTTGAGGCTTCTCTGGCGGCTTTTCCTTTGGCTTCTAGTTCCGCGATGGCTGATTTCATAATGGGACTCCGCAATTTATTTCAGCAATTAGCTGAATACGGCCGGATTACAGTTATATTATTCAGGTGGTTCCAGGGAACTGGTGCCGGTAAACTGGTACACGTAGCGCGGCGGGACGCCGCTCACCGCCCGGTTCACCCGCTTCCTCAGGCG
>DASRZK010000096.1:0-7383 GCA_035686505.1 Dehalococcoidales bacterium
GCCTCGTGTACTTTTTGCAGACCGCCGGCCAGTATCTCTTTCAGGATAGATATGTCCATGGTCTTTATCGGGAAACAGACGATATTCATGGCGGTAAGCGGTCGGCCGCCCATCGCATACACGTCACTCAGCGCATTGGCCGCAGCCACCTGCCCGAACGAGTATGGGTCATCCACAATAGGCGTGAAGAAGTCCAGCGTCTGGACAATCGCCAGGTCGTCGGTCAGCTTGTACACGCCAGCGTCTTCAGCTCTCTCCATACCGGCAATCAGATTTGGATGAGAGACTAACGGAAGATCAGATAGCGCTTTGGCGAGGTCTCCCGGACCTATTTTGCAGGCTCAACCCGCGCCGTGAACGGTCTCGGTGAGGCGTGGCCTTGTCTTATCGCCCATCCGTTTCCTCCCTTGTTGCTGCATCAGATAATATTATAGACGCTGACCCGCCTCACCTCAACCCGCTGGACAATTTTATTTCTTCTCTTCCTCTACGATTTCACAACAACCGCACCCGCACTGTCCGCCAGCGGCGCAGGGCTTACAACAGTAAAGGACGCCGTCTTTTTCTTCTCCCTCGCCGACAATGGTACAGCCACAGGTCGGGCAAATCTGCTCTGCCATCCGGGCACCTCCTCTTTTTATTTACCAAATTATAGGCAATTATGGATGGCCGGTCAGCGACTTTTATCTTACCCTTCTTGAACTGGCATCAGCTAAGCCTTTTTTCGACGATTTCCCAGTTAATGTTCTGGAAAAAGGCGGCGATGTAGTCCGCCCGTTTCAAACCGTAGTCGGTCATGAAGGCATGCTCGAAAACGTCCATCACGAGGATGGGCTTGCAGCCGGCCAAATGGCCGCTCTCGTGCTCATTGATCCACTGGTTGAAAAGCTGGCCGGTAACGTTATCCTGATAAAGAATCGTCCAGCCGATGCCGCGCAGGGAACCGGTGGCTTTAAAGTCCTGCTCCCAGGCTTCATAGCTGCCAAACGCATCTGCCAGTTTCTTGGTCACCGTCTCCGGTCTGGTTGTCGGGCAGATAAGGTTCTCAAAATAATATTCGTGCAGCCTCATGCCGTTGAACTCAAAGCCAAAACGACGCTTCAGTTCCGCGTATTCCGGGCTGGTAGCATCCTTTGCTTTGCTGTTCAGCAAATCTATCAGTTTGTTGGTGTTGTTAACATAGCCCTGATACAGGGTGAAATGGTTTTTCAGCAGCGTTTCACTGAAACCTTCGATGCCAATAAGATAGCCGTAGTCCTTTGCCTGATATGCCATATTACCTTCCTCCTTCGATATTCAAAATCTAAAATCAATGGTGCGGTTCGCAGCCCGGCGCACGCACCATGAGAACCGGTACCTGGGCGGAGCGCAGCAGTCTGTCCGCCACGCTTCCCCAGACCCATCGGCTTACTCCCGAGCGACCGTGGGTGGCCACAATTATGAGGTCGACGTCGTTCTTTTTGGCGTACTCGGCCAGAGACTCGGCTGCCTTCCCGACCAGGACCTCTTTCTGAACGGATACTTTGCCATAGTCAATTCCGCTTACCAGCTTGTCGAGATAACTCTCCGCAACCGCTTTGCTCTTGGTGTCTACCTGTTTCATTTCCTCCTCGGTGAACCACCCTGTCTCACCCCGAACCGGCGTTAAACTGAATGGCTCCACGACGCGCATGAAGACGACCGCCTGCACGCCCCTGGCTTCGGCCATGGTCTGGACGTATGGCAGCACACACTCTGCGAGCTCGGAACCGTCTAGTGGCACCATTATTTTCTTAAACATTCTTTCACCCTCCTTTCCCTATTTGGGGTAAAGCCGTTAAACATCGGCTAACTGGCTCTGCTAAATTTCCGAATCAAGCAAGTGGTTCGCAGCCGGGAGGTCGTACCATGAGAACCGGTACCGATACGGAGCGCAGCAGTCTTTCCGTCACGCTTCCCCAGACCCATCGGCTTACTCCCGAGCGGCCGTGGGTGGCCATGATGATGAGGCCGACATCGTTCTTTTTGGCGTACTCGGCCAGAGACTCGGCTGCTCTTCCAACCAGGACCTCCTTCTGGATGTTGACCTTCCCGTAATCAAGCCCGCTCACCAGCTTGTCGAGATAGCTTTGGGCAGATGCTTTGCCCCTGGCATCCACCTGTTTTATTCGCCCTTCGCCGAGTGAAAAATCGGCATAACCCCGGAGTGACGTTTCATTTACGGGCTCGAAGACGCGCACGAAGACGACCGTCTGTACTCCACTGGCTTTGGCTATGGTTTTTATATGGGACATCACACACTCCGCCAGCTCAGAGCCGTCAACAGGCACCATTATTTTTTTGTACATCTGCCGGGCCTCCTTTTTGATTGTTGGTTCTCTCCGTCAATTTCGTTACATTATAGGCTGCGGAAATACAGCCTTCTATGACTTATATCACACTGCATATTATTTATTGTGGCACTATAATATGCCTGTACCCGATGGGTGTCAAGAGGTTATTACACTTGACTGCCAGCAGGGTTCGAAATATAATATCACTCACCATTGAAGTTGTTACTTGAAGCGGGGTAAATATGGGACTTGAAGAGTATCGGCAGAAGCGTAAATTCAGCAAAACTCTGGAGCCCGCAGGCGGAGCGGGTGGTGGCGAGGGAGATCGCTTCGTGGTGCAGAAGCACCAGGCAAGCCACCTGCATTACGATTTCCGTCTGGAGATGGAGGGCGTGCTGAAAAGCTGGGCGGTGCCCAAAGGTGTGCCTGATGTGTCGGGCATAAGGCGCCTGGCCGTGCAGACAGAAGACCATCCCGTTGAGTACATTGACTTTGCCGGAACTATCCCCGACGGGGAGTACGGCGCCGGCACGGTGGAAATCTGGGATAAAGGTACGTTCCGGCTGGACAATGAATCCCCGGCGGGACTGGAATTCAGTCTAAATGGGGAAAAGCTGTCCGGTGCCTACGTGCTTATTCACACCGACGGCAAAAACTGGCTCCTCATCAGGCGGAAAGAGAAGCCCCGATAATATAGATATAAGGAAGGTATTTAATTTTGAAAATACTGGGAATCATGAGCAGCCCGCGGATAAAAGGCAATACCGACCTGCTCCTGGACGAGGCGTTGAAGGGAGCGCGGAAGGGGCAGGCCGGGGTGGAAAAAATTATTGTGGACAAGATGAAGATAACGCCCTGCCGCGAGTATTACGGCTGCCTTAAAGACGGCAACTGCGTTATCCGCGACGATATGGACATCGTTATTCCCAAGCTGCTTGAGGCGGACGGCATCATCGTGGCGTCGCCGATTTTTTTCTACGGAATTACCGCGCAGTTGAAGGCGCTTATTGACCGCTGCCAGGCGCTGTGGGTGAGAAAAAATGTGCTGAAAACCATACCTGATTCTAACAAGAAGGGCGCCTTTATCGGTGTTGGGGCGACGAAGGGGAAACAGCTCTTCAATGGCTCAATACTGGTTATAAAATATTTTTTCCAGGCCTTCGGCGCGGAGTACGTTGATGAGTTGCTGGTGCGGGGGATGGACAAGAAGGGTGAGATTAAAGAGCATCCTGACCTGCTGAAAGAGGCGTTTGCGCTGGGAGAAAGGCTGGTGCAGCGCCTCGGTTAGCTTGCCCGCTTATTCTTGGGTTTATCCTCACCCGCTGGCCCGTAAAATTTCTTGAGCTTGTTGGCCATGTCCTTTAAGGTATCAGCCACTTTACGGTTGATTGTGCCCGGCGGGTACTTGCCGTCCTTGCGCCGCTTGCCCGCCGCCACGCCGGTAAGTACCTCAATGCCCTCGTCCACCGTACTGACGGCATAGATGTGGAACTTTCCTTCCTTCACCGCCTCCACTACTTCGGGGCGCAGCATCAGGTTTCTCAGGTTGGCTTTGGGTATTACGACTCCCTGGTCGCCATTAATTCCCCTGGCGTGGCAGACCTGGAAAAAGCCCTCGATTTTCTGGTTGACGCCGCCGATGGGCTGGATTTCCCCCTTCTGGTTCACCGAGCCGGTGACAGCGATATTCTGCTTTATGGGCACGTCCGACAGGCTGGAGAGCAGCGCGTAAAGCTCAGTGGAGGAGGCGCTGTCCCCCTCCACGCCCTCGTAGGACTGCTCGAAGCACAGGCTGGCCGAAAGTGAAAGCGGGTGCTCCTGGGCGAATTTCCAGCCCAGATAGCCGCTCAGGATGAGGACACCCTTGTCATGGATACGACCGCTCAGCTGCGATTCTCTTTCAATGTTGATGACGCCGCTGCGGCCTAGAAATGTCTTGCAGGTGATGCGGGAGGGCTTGCCGAATATAACATCGCCCAGGCTGTAGATGGCCAGGCCGTTCACCTGCCCCACCACCTCGCCCTCGGTATCGATGAAGATGGTGCCACGCTCAATGAGTTCCCCGATACGCTCGTCGGGCAGGTTGTGGCGGAAGCGCCGCTCCTCGGTGGCCTTTTCCACGTGCCCGGCGTTCACCAGCGAGGCGCCGTCCCGCCGCGCCCAGAACTCGGCTTCCTCCACCAGCTCTTTTATCCAGGCAAAACGGGAAGACAGCTTCTCCTGGTCGCCAACCAACCGGGCGGCATACTCTACCACCTTGGCCACGCCTGTGCGGTCGAAATGGTGCAGCTCGCAATCCTCGCAGTAGCCGGCAATGAAGGCAGCAAAGGCCTTGAGGTTTGATTTCGTTCTGTCGAGCTGGAAATCAAAGTCGGCTTTTACCTTGAATATCTCCCAGAAGTCCTCGTCGTACATGGAGAGAAGCTGGTAGAGCATGCCATCGCCGATGAGGATTACCTTGGCATTTATCGGCATCGGCTGCGGCTTCAGTCCCTGCGGAGCGATGAGGCCAAGCTGCTCAAAGGGGTCTTCAATGCGGACCTCTTTGGTTCTGATGACTCGCTTCAATGTCGGCCACACCGCTGGGTTGGTCAGGACATCATTGGCGCTGAGCAGCAGGTAGCCACCGTTGGCCATTTGCAGGGCTCCCGGTTTCAACATGGTATGGTCGCTGAGGTAGCCGCCGAAGAGAAAGCGCCGCTCGATTTTACCAAACAGGTTGGTATAGTTGGGATTTGATTCGGTGATTACGGGAGGCCCCTCAGCAGCACTGTTATCAACAAAGATATTTACCTGGAACGGTAATAATGGGTCGCCGCCCCCCATAATCTGGCCAGGCGCAACCCCAAGCACTGCTTGTGGCGGCTCTTCTTTTTCCTTGAATATATTCAGATTGTTTAGAGTGAAGGACTTGAGGTCGTTGAGATACTGAACGATTTTTTCCGAGTCCTTGTAGGTATTCAGCAGATTCTGAAAAAGGCGGGATATGGTGAAATCAGCCACCGTTTTGTCAGTATTCTGTACTTTTTCCACGGTCTGGCTTTCGATTTCGTGCATCTTTTCAAAGGTGGCACGAACCTTTTTCAGTACATCGTTTCGTTTCTTCTCTATTTTATTGCGCACTGACTTGTCCAGCACGAGATAATCAGCCTGGGAAACCACCTTGCCATCAATCACCGGAAACAGCGCCGGTCCCACCGAGGTCATCTGTAGCTGGAAGCCCTGTCGCTGTGCTACCTCGGCGGTTTCTTCAAGGAGCTTCTGCTGTCTGGCCTGGCTTTCCTCCACTGCCTTTTTTCTTTCCGAGGTATATTCCTCGCTGGAGAAAGCTCTGGCCAGCTCTTCTTTCAGTTTCTGCAGGAGGTTCTTTATCTGGTTTCGAAAAGGCTTGCCTTTTCCCTGGGGCAGGCTGATAATCTGTGGCCGGTCAGAGTCAGCGAAGTTATACAGGTAGCACCAGTCCTCGAGCTGGCGCTTCCCCTCTACTTTTTTCCTTTCCACCAGTCTCTGGATGTAGGTTTTAACCACCGAGGTCTTACCGGTTCCGGTCAGGCCGGCAACATAGATATTGTAGCCCTCCCGGTCCATGGACAGGCCAAACTCAATGGCGCGTATCGCCCGGTCCTGGCCAACGAACTCGCGCAGCGGGGCCAGGTTCTTGGTGTGATTGAATTCAAAGATATTCGGGTCGCATTCCCAGCGCAGTTTATTAAGCGGAACTTCATATTTCTTGATATCCATGTTTTCCCCTCAGTATAAGCACCTTTTGCCGCGAGACATTGACACTATTGTTATACCGCTAGTTATAGCCTTATTCTAAGGAGTAACGCCGCGAAATTCAATCTTTAACTGCTTCCGCCATTCTGCTCATCTTGATTATGCAAAATACCTGGAAATTCAAAAAATTTTTCCTTCAGCTTCTCGTTCAGTCTGCGGGCGACGTATGAGCCAACGGCATCGTCACCGCCCAGCGGATTGCCGACGCCCAGAACAATTTTAAGGCTCACCTGAGTATTCTAGTTATTTGGCTTCCGCTAATCAAGCCGAAGCTGATGGGACAGGGTCGTGGCGTGATAGTATGCTCCCTCTGGTGCCAACCGTCACGTCATAAAGCGGAATATCTGAGCCGCTATCTTCGATGGCCTTTCGAGCCATGGATACCAGTCCGGAGCAGCAGGGCACCTCCATGTGCACCACGGTGATGCTCCTGGGTTCTGCCTGCTGCAGGATGGCGATGAGTTTATTCAGGTGGGCGCCGAAGTCGTCGAGCTTGGGGCAGGCTACCAGCAGGGCGCGGTTTTGCAGGAACTCCCGGTGAAAGTCAGCGTAGGCAAAGGGAACGCAGTCGGCGGCCAGGAGGATATCGGCGCTCTTCAGAAACGGAGCTGAAGGCGGCACCAGGGTTAGCTGCACCGGCCAGTGGGTCAAAGTTGACATAACGGCTCCTGTACTTGCCGGTATTTCCGACGTTGGCTGCTGAAACCGGGCGACGTTAGCCGAAGGACAACCGCAGGGAAGTTCCTGTTCCTGTGGTCCAGAGTTCAGATGATGGGCCACTGCCTCCTCATCGAATTCCTCAGCGGCACGCTTCTCAATGATGAGCGCTCCCTGCGGGCATTCTCCCAGACAGGCGCCAAGTCCGTCGCAGTATTGCTCGCTCACCAGCTTTGCCTTCCCGTTCACTATCTGCAGGGCCCCCTCGGCACAGAAAGGAACGCAAAGACCGCAGCCATTACACTTCTCTTCGTCAATCCTGATTATTTTCCTGAGATGTTCGCTATTCATGCTCATTTCTCCTTTGCTGTTTGCCCCTCGCCTTTAAGTTCTTTCCATCTTTCCTCGCCGAGGCACTGTCGAGCGGCGGCGCACCAGTCAATGCAGGAAAGGGTTTTTTCCTTGTACACGTACTGTCCGCACTTCTGGCATTTCACCCGCATTTCATCGGAGAAAATCTCCACCTCGGCACCGCAACCCGGGCATTTGTGGAGGGAAACCCTGAGATTGCGCAAATCCTGACCGGGACATCTTATCACTGAAACCACCCCCTCTGTTCGATGGAATTACTTATTTC
>DASRZK010000097.1:0-6237 GCA_035686505.1 Dehalococcoidales bacterium
TAACCAGTCATGTAGCGGAAGTCCAGAGCGGAAGCATTATAAAAGTAGGTAAGCGACGCTTTGCCAAAGTGATTAATACTGATAAAGAAGAGGAAGGTAAATAAAATGGGGCAGTTGCGTATTCCAGGACCGACCCCGTGCCCGCCGGAAGTGCTTCAGGCGATGGCCTGGCAGATGATAAACCACCGCGGGCCGGAATTCGAGAAGATGCTGCATGATGTCACCGCCAAGCTGAAACAGCTATTCCAGACGAAAAATGATTTATACCTGCTGACGTGCTCCGGGACGGGAGGACTGGAGGCGGCAATTGTCAACACGCTCTCTCCGGGGGACAAGGTCCTTTCCGTGGTGGTGGGCGCGTTTGGCGAACGGTTTACCAGCATGGCAGGGGCGTTCGGTGCCGAGGTTATCCCGCTCCGTGTGGAGTGGGGCAGGGCGGCTGACCCTGATGAAGTCCGTCGCGCACTGCAAAAGGAACCGGAAATCAAGGCCGTGCTGATGACGCATAATGAAACTTCTACCGGCATTACCAATGACCTGGCGAACCTCAGCGACGTGGTCAAGGAGTTTGATAAACTGCTGCTGGTCGATGCCATCAGCAGCCTGGGCTCGGTTGACCTGCCGGTGGACAAGTGGCACTGCGATGTAACCGTTACTGCGTCCCAGAAGGGGTGGATGGTGCCTCCCGGTCTGGCGATGGTCAGTGTCAGCAAGGAGGCCTGGCAGGCCCACGCCAAAGCCAAGATGCCCCGTTTCAACTGGGATTTTGCCAGTGCCCAGAAATACCTGGAAATAGGGCAGACGCCCTGGACGCCGGCCGTATCAATCGTGTTTGCGCTTTCGGTGGCGCTGGATATGATGCTGAAGGAAGGCCTGGCCAATATCTTCGCCCGCCATGCCCGGGTCGGTAAAGCGGCCCGCGATGGTGTTAAATCGCTGGGATTTTCTCTCTTTGCCGACGAGAAATATGCTTCCAATACAGTTACTGCCGTATCGGTCAAGGAAGGCATGAACGTAAAGGAAATGCTCAGAATTCTGCGCGAGGAATATCAGATAGTACTTTCCGGTGGTCAGGCGAGCCTGCAGGGTAAGATATTCCGTATCGGACACCTGGGCCTGGTGACGGAAGAAGATATCAAAGAGATAATTTCCGCTCTGAAGGAAGTGCTGCCCAGGGTAGGCGCGTAGCACATTTTTAGGGTAATGACCGCAAAGCAACTGTGTATACTGGCAGTACTGGTTTCACTGACTGCTGCGCTTGTATTGCTGGGCGCCTGTTCCAATAAAGTGGAACCGGGAATCCCGGGTCAGGTAATCGAGGACGTTTCGCTTGAAGAGGCCTTCACCCTGATGGAGGACAACCGGGGCCGCCATGATTTCATCATTATCGACCTCCGTTCCGCCGATGAATACGCCAGCGGCCACATAGAAGAGGCGATTAATCTGGATTACAGTTCTCCTGATTTCGCCCGGGAGCTGGATGAACTCGACCGTAATAATGTCTATCTTCTCTGCAGCCAAAAGGATGATGTGAGTGGCCGGGTGCTGGATATGATGGTTGGTCTTGGCTTCGCCGAGGTTTACAACATGGTTGGCGGAATGGAGCGCTGGGAGAGAATAAGACTGCCACAGGTAAAATAAGAGACTGCTCACTGAAACTGTATTTACGGGAGGGGGTATGCGCCCCTCTTTTTGCTTCTGCAGCTATACTTCAAATTGACTTGACATATAGGTAATGCTATCATAAACACAGAATTCAGAAGGCTGATTTACTAAGCTTGGTTGAATTCCTGAATGTTATGTCGACACTAAGTGAACTTAACCAGGAAGTTGCTCGCTGTCTGCTCTGTGAGATAGCAAAGTATCGGACAAATACCGTACCTGGAGAGGGGCCGGAGGATGCTGAAATCATGTTTATCGGTGAAGCTCCAGGCTGGCATGAAGACCAGCAGGGACGGCCTTTTGTCGGGCCGGCAGGGCACTACCTGGAGCAATTATTGGCATCCATTGGCTTAACGCGGCGGCAGGTCTTTATCGCTAATGTAATCAAGTGCCGTCCGCAAAATAACCGCGACCCATTACAGACGGAAATTCAGAACTGCCAGAGATGGCTCGACCAGCAGATAGAAATAATCAAGCCCAGGATGATTGTTACTTTGGGCCGCTATTCTATGGCCAGGTTTTTCCCGGGCCAAAGTATAAGCAAGATTCACGGGACTGCGGTCAGGCAGGACAACACCATATACTTCGCGATGTACCACCCGGCGGCGGCTCTCCACCAGCAAAGTCTGCGGCAGGCAATAGAGGCAGATATGAAGAAGATACCAGTCATTCTTACCGAGACAAAAAGTGTTCCGGAAGCTGAATCTGGACCTCAGCAATTGAGTATGTTTTAGGACTGTTTAAATGACCAAATCGAAGTTAAAGCTTATTCCCCTCGGTGGTCTCAGCGAGATCGGCAAAAACATGATGTTGCTGGAGTATGCGAACGACATTTTAATTATTGATGCCGGTCTCATGTTTCCCGGAGAAGAAATGCTGGGCATTGACCTGGTAATCCCTGACATCAATTACCTTCTGGATAAGAAAGATAAAATAAGGGGCATTGTCGTCACGCACGGCCACGAGGACCATATCGGCGCGCTGCCATACGTTTTATCACAGCTTAATGTCCCTATCTATGCTACCCGCCTGACCAGTGGCATGATACGGGTTAAACTCAAGGAGCGGAAAGCACTGGCCGACGCCAAACTCAAAGTGGTATCGCCCGGCGAACAGATAACGCTGGGGGCATTCAAGGTGGAGTTTTTCCCTGTCTGTCACAGTGTTCCCGATGCCGCCGGCCTCATTATAAATACACCGGTTGGCGTGGTGGTACACAGTGGCGATTTCAAACTCGACTACACGCCGGTCTATGGCCGGCCAACCGACCTTTCGCGCCTGTCTCAGGCGGGGGCACAGGGGGTTTTACTCCTTCTTTCCGACTCCACGTATGCCGAGCTTCCCGGCTATACACCGTCGGAGAAGGTGGTCGGAGAGACCCTGGACCATATCATGGGTGATGCCCCGGGGAGGGTGATCATCACCACCTTTTCCTCGCTGGTATCGCGCGTCCAGCAGGTGATTGATGCTGCCGCCAAGCATGGGCGGCGTGTTTTCATTGTCGGACGCAGCATGAGTGATACGGTACGCATGGCGCTGGAGCTCGGTTATATTCAGGCTCCGGACGGAATCCTGGGCAGAATTGATGAAGCCCGTGGTCTCCCGCACAACAAGGTAGTATTTGTTACCACCGGCAGCCAGGGCGAGCCAACCTCGGCGCTGGTGCGCATGGCAAATCGTGACCATCCCAACGTTAACATCCATTCCGGAGATACCATCGTAATATCAGCAACGCCAATCCCTGGCAACGAGGCCGTGGTCAACCGCACGGTGGATAACCTTTTCAAGCAGGGGGCGCGGGTACTGTACGATAAAGTAGCGCAGGTTCATGTCCATGGCCACGGAAGCCAGGAGGAGCTTAAGCTATTGCTTAATCTGGTGAAGCCAAAGTTCTTCATGCCCATTCACGGTGAATACCGCCACCTCAGCCTGCACGCCAAACTGGCCGAATCAGTGGGCATCCCGAAGGACAATACCTTTGTTCTGGAAGATGGGGATATTCTTGAACTCACCGCAGAGTCGGCGAAAAAAAATGGCAAGGTCGCTTCGGGAAACGTGTATGTTGATGGATTGAGCGTTGGCGATATTGGGGGGGTGGTGCTGCGCAATCGGCGCATGCTGTCCAAAGACGGCATCGTGGTGGCGATAGTTGCGTTGAACCGACAGACGGGCAAGCTGGTGGGGCGTCCTGACATTGTGACACGGGGCTTTGTCGATACCAGAGAGTTCAAAGAAATGATTGATGAAAGCCGCGACCTGCTGGCCAAAGCACTGGACCACAGCGGTGCCCGTGCTACCGAATGGAGTTTTGTCAACGCGAAGGTGAGGGATACGCTGGATAGATTTTACTATGAGAGGACCAAGCTTCGCCCGATGATTCTGCCGTTTATGGTTAAGGTATAGCTGCTATGCCAAAAAGAAAACCCAGAGCAGACAATGAATTCCTGAACAAGCCGGGTCGAAAACGAAAGCGGCGTTCCTTTCTGGGTGGGCTGTTCAGTTTCCTGTGGTGGCCGCCAGTGCGCTATACTATTCTGCTGGCGATTATCGGTTTTGGGGTCTGGCTATTCCGTGACAGGTTTTTCGGTCTTTTTGGGTGGGGGCTGCTCTTCATTGCCGCGGCGTTTATCACCATTATCGTTCAGATAAAGAGACGAAAGCTGTCCTCGTTTGTTTTACGCTTCAACCGGTGGCTGGGGACTGTTGCCTTTGTCCTGGCGGCCTGGGGGATACTGGCTGTTTTGGATATGGGGGGCAAATTCGGCGATGCTCTTATCATGGAGCCCGCACCGGTAGTCGATATTTTAATTATCATAGGGCTTACCATCTTTGGTATAATCATGGTCGTTCCCAAGGCCTGCATACGGCTGGTCGCCAAGTTCCTCTCGTGGCTGGGAGGCCAGTTCCATCGGCAGCCGGCAAAGGTGCCAAGATATCTCGAGAAACAGCTCGATGCCGAACGCGCCGCGATGCCACCCCATATAGCGCTTCAGCCGCCTATTGAGGAAAAGCCGGCCATGCCGCATGTGATGGAGCAGCCCACCATGAGGCCGGAAAAGGTGCTGCCAAAATCGCCGCTGGTGACTCCATCGGAGAGAGAAGCCGTGGCCGGAGCGGCGGCGCTAACCACCCAGGAGCTCAGACAGGTGGCGCAGGAGGTATGGAAGAAATACGGACAGTCGTCTGACCTGGTGGTGGTTGATGGCTGGCGGCTGCCCCCGATAGACATACTCGACACGACGCCGGAAATCGAGTTCAGTGAGGCGGATAACGTACAGAGGGCAAAGATAATTGAAGACGCGCTGAGCAGCTATGGTGTTGAGACCAAAGTGGTGCAGATAAACGCCGGGCCCACGGTAACCCAGTTTGGCGTAGAGCCGGGCTGGGACAGGAAGTTGAGGGAGAGGAAAGAGCGGGACAGGAACGGCGAGGTCACGGTGACGATGGAGGAGGTGTCCAAGACCAGGGTCAAGGTGGAACGGATTACCTCTCTGGCCAACGACCTGGCTCTGGCGTTGGCGGCACCGAGCATCAGAATCGAGGCCCCGGTGCCGGGAAAGTCGATAGTTGGCATTGAGGTGCCGAACACCAGCATCGGCGTGGTCAGCCTGCGCGGTGTTATTGAGTCCGGCAGCTATCAGAAACAACAGGCGCGGTCGAAGCTGGCGCTGGCGCTGGGCAAAGGCGCCGGTGGCGAGGCAGTAACCGGGGACCTGACCCGGATGCCTCACCTGCTTATCGCCGGGGCCACCGGCAGCGGGAAAACGGTCTGCCTTAATGCCATTATCAGCTGCTTGCTGCTCAACAATACTCCGTTCGATACCAGGTTCATCATGATTGATCCCAAGCGCGTTGAGCTAACGCCGTACAACAGCATCCCGCATCTGGCCACCCCGGTTATCGTTGATACCACAAAGGCTTTGAGCACCTTGCGCTGGCTGAGTCAGGAAATGGACCAGCGGTACCAGAAACTGGCCGCGGCTGGCGCCCGCAACATTGAGGGTTACAACAAGAACCGCGAGGGCGCTGATAAAATGCCCTACATGGTGCTTATTATTGACGAACTGGCCGACCTGATGATGACCAGCTTTGACGAGGTGGAGCATATTTTGTGTCGACTTGCCCAGCTGGCACGTGCCACCGGCATCCACCTGGTCGTGGCCACGCAGCGTCCTTCGGTGGACGTGGTTACCGGGTTAATCAAGGCCAACTTCCCGACGCGCATCAGCTTTGCCGTTACCTCTCAGGTGGACTCGCGCACCATCCTTGACGGTGCCGGGGCGGAGAAGCTGCTGGGCAGGGGAGACATGCTTTACATGCCCACGGAAGCGGGCAAGCCGAAGCGGCTCCAGGGCTGCTTTGTCTCCGACCCCGAGGTGGAGCGGCTGGTCTACTTCTGGAACAGCCAGAAGGAGAAGCAGGCGGAGCCGATAAAGATTGAGCAACTGGTGCCACCGGCGTCGATAACCGCCCGTAGCGGTCAGCAGGCAGACCCGCTGATGGACGCCGCCCGCGAGCTGGCGGAGGAGCACGACCACATTTCAACATCCTACCTGCAGCGGAAACTGCACATCG
>DASRZK010000098.1:0-5390 GCA_035686505.1 Dehalococcoidales bacterium
GGAAGTATCGTTGTGTTTGGTGAGAATAAACTGCTCGTTCAGGTAGCTGAGAATGGAGATGCCACAGGTGTCCTGCCTGATTTTCCAGAAATGGCTGTTGCCCAGCCCCAGCAATGTGCAGATAATGACTTTGTTCACCACACGGTGCCCGACGATTACTACGGTACCGCGGTGATTTTCTATGACTTTATTTCTAACTCGAATAGCTCTCT
Organism: Dehalococcoidales bacterium; assembly: GCA_035686505.1. Classification (GTDB taxonomy): domain Bacteria; phylum Chloroflexota; class Dehalococcoidia; order Dehalococcoidales; family RBG-16-60-22; genus E44-bin89. The sequence goes on from DASRZK010000098.1 coordinate 213, forward strand.
GGCTAACATCCTCCAGGGTCTCGCCATCGGGCATTCTGACCTGCTCTGGATGAGTAATCCATGTGGCGTACAGGTCTCGGTATTTCTCTTTCACCTTTTGATGCGATAATCCCTGCCACTTCCCGAAGTTAAAGTCGATGAGTTCAGGGTCGACGTTAACTTTGAGTTTATGGGTTCGGGCGATGATTTCGGCGGTTTTAAGTGCCCGTTTCAGGGGACTGGAATAAACGGCTTCTATGGCTGATGTGCTTAAATATTCAGACAGCAATTCTGCCTGCTTTACTCCGGTTTCATTCAAATCGATGTCAATCTGGCCCCGGAATACCTCGGCCACATTCCATTCCGTTTCACCATGTCTGACTAGGATGATTTCGGTCACTAGCTGCCTCCTTGACCTATTGCATATTAGATAAGATGGGCAAAATGTGTCAAGAAATCGACTCAAAATACCTTTTGACGAAACATTTTTTCGTGATATACTGTAGGGCAAAGCGGGGAGAGTATATTGAAAGGTAAAGACTTACTTTCCATAGTTGACCTGAACCGTGAGGATATACCGCTGCTTATCTCCCGTGCCGTTGAGCTGAAAGCTGAAGGCTGGACCCATTCCCTCAATGAGAAGGTACTGGCCCTGGTATTTGAAAAGCCATCGTTGCGGACGCGGGTGAGCTTTGAGATAGCCATGCGGCAGCTGGGTGGAAATACCATTTACCTGTCTCCCGTAGAGGTCGGTCTCGGGAAGCGGGAGTCAGTACCGGATGTCGCCCGGGTTCTTTCCCGATACGTGGATGTCATTGCTGCCCGGACCTTCTCCCACGAGACGCTGGAGGTGCTGGCGCGGTGCGCGAACGTGCCGGTGATTAACGCCCTGTCTGACTTGGAGCATCCCTGTCAGGCATTAGCGGATTTGCTTACCATCTATGAGAGGAAGGGAGAGCTGGAGGGGTTGACACTGGCTTACGTGGGTGATGGCAATAACGTGGCGCACAGCCTAATGCTGGCGTCAGCGCTGACCGGCATCAATTTCCGGATTGCCTCGCCGGCAGGCTATCAGGTACGTGACGACTTGCTCCAGCTGGCACAGAGGTATGCCATGGGGTGCGGTGCGGAAATACTGTGTACTGAGGACCCACTGCAGGCAGTGCGCAAAGCCGACATTGTTTATACCGATGTCTGGACAAGTATGGGACAGGAAGCCGAAAGCGAGAAGCGGCGCCGGGCGTTTGCCGGATATCAGGTAAACGGTGAACTCTTATCGCTGGCCGAGGAAGATGCCATACTGATGCATCCACTACCCGCTCATCGGGGAGAGGAAGTGGCGGAAGGTATTATCGACAGTCCGCGGTCGGTGGTCTTCGACCAGGCGGAGAACCGGATGCATTTGCAGAAAGCATTGCTTGCGGATATGCTTGGCGGTCTGGAGATGCCGTTCATGAAATACGAGTAAGGGGGAGGGAATGTATACGTTTAAGATTATCATCAATCGCGGCTGGTACCCGGCTCTGATAACGGTGCTGGCGGTGCTTGGCATTCTCTACAGGTGGCCGATTGAGTGGATAGCACCGGCGCTCATCTTTATTCTGGCCCTTGGCCTGGTAGTGGCTGGGATTAAGGCCAGGGAACGGCAGCTGGAACGTGCCCTCTTCAAGCTGCAGCAGCTGGCCGAATACTTTCACCGCCGTTTTATGGGAGACTCAACACTGTCCATCTTCGTTATTATCGACAGCCTTTTCAATATCGACAACCCGAAGCTGTGGGATTGGGCGAGAGCCTGCGATATGTCACAGCGTATTTTCAATAGCTGGTGTGGCAGCTTCATCAATCGCATGGAAAGTAATATCGGCGTCACCAGGCTGACCGATTACCTGTCCACATACCTCAACGAGTTCTGGCTGATAACCAGTCAGTATTACGATTTTGTGGAGCAATTTTATGAAATTGCCACAAAGATGGAGATACCTCAGGAAACAATCGACCAGTATCACAAATTTGTGATGGAATACAATGCTTTTGTCCAGAACTTCCGCGAGCATATTACCGAGTTAAGGAGCATCGCTCGAACCGGCATTGAACCGCCGAGTATAAAACTGGCTCAGGAAGTTACCAGGAAGGGGTAAAGAGTGTGGCGGCAAGTAAGCCAATCGTGGCGATTGTGGGTCGGCAGAATGTGGGCAAATCCACGCTGCTCAATAAGATGGTGGGGAGGCGACTGGCAATTGTCGAGGATTTACCGGGCACAACGAGGGACCGGGTCATCGCTACTGTATCCTGGCGTGATGTGGCATTTACCGTTGTCGATACCGGTGGCCTGGAATTTGATACCCGTTCGTCGGTTGCCCATGGTGTCCAGGAGCAGATAGAGACAGCGATTGGTGAAGCTGATGTTATTATTTTTATGGTGGATGTAAGGAGCGGAGTTATCACTGCTGACATGGAGATGGCAGACAGGCTGCGCCGGGTGAAAAAACCGGTGCTGCTGACGGTCAACAAGGCAGATAACGAAAAACTGGGGATTGGGGCGGTGGACTTTTACCAGCTGGGGCTGGGGGAACCTTACGCCATCAGCGCCTATCACGGACGCGGCACTGCGGAACTTCTGGACCGGGTCATCGCGCTGCTGCCGACCTCGCTACCGACAACGGAAGAACCGGAGCTCATGAAGATAGCCATTGTCGGCCGGCCCAATGCGGGCAAGTCAATGCTGCTCAATGCCCTGGTCGGTGAGGAGAGAGCCGTCGTTGATGATATTCCGGGAACGACCCGTGATGCCATTGATACAGTGGTTGACTTTGACGGGCACAATGTGTTACTTATTGATACAGCCGGTATACGAAAAAGGGGACGGATCGAGGGAGGAGTGGAGCGGTACAGTGTGATCCGTGCTCTGCGGGCTATTGACCGGGCGGATATAGCCCTGCTGGTACTGGATGCTATGGAGATGATAACTGCTCAGGACACGCACATTGCTGGCTATATCCAGCAGGCGGCCAAAGGGATGGTGGTGGTAGTCAACAAGTGGGATCTGGTGGAAGAGAAAAAACCAGACGAATGGGACCAATATCTCAGAAGTCAGCTGAAGTTTATGCCCCACGCACCGGTAATTTACACCTCGGCGAAGCATGGGGAGGGCGTGGACAGGATAATACCCGAAGCACGCCAGATATACCAGCAGAGGTGTAAAAGAGTGCCCACTGCCGAGGTTAATAACGTCGTTCAGCAGGCGGTAGCGGCCCACATACTGCCGAGAAAAGGTCGCAAGCAGCTGAAAATCTTCTACGCTACCCAGGCAGAGGTGAGCCCGCCTACCTTTGTTTTCTTCGTCAATGATGCCAAACTGGTGCACTTTTCATATCACCGTTATCTTGAAAGAAAGTTGCGTCAGGCGTTTGGTTTCACCGGAACGCCGCTTCGCCTAGTCTTTAGGACAAGGGGGGAAGAGCCATGATTGTTGCCAAATTTGCTGCCGTAGCCTTTATTGGTTATTTCCTTGGTGCCATTCCCTTTGGTGTGATGATAGCGCGGCGGAGCGCAAAAGTGGATGTTACCAGCTTCGGGAGCGGCAAGACCGGTGCCACCAACGTGTTGAGGGTGGCCGGGAAAAAAGCCGCGTTCGCGGTTGTCATCCTTGATATTCTCAAGGGCTTTCTGCCGGTTGTGTTTGCCGCTCTGATATTCGATGGCGAATATTTACTGGCCGGTAGCGCGAGTCCGTTGTGGCTTTCCAGAAGCGCGCAGGTACTGGCGGCGCTTTCGGCGATTGCCGGTCATAAGTGGTCGGTGTTTCTTCGCTTCAGGGGGGGCAGGGGGGTGGCTCCCTTCTTTGGCGGATTGTTTGGTCTGTGTCCGGCGGCAGCACTGTTCGGTGGCGAGATATTATTTCTCGGCGCATGTCTGACCAGATACGCATCGCTCGGTTCGATATCGGGGGCGGTGGCTGCCTATGCCATGCTGATTCCTCTTACCGTACTCAACGGGTTTCCCGTCGAGTACCTGGCCTATTCTCTGGTTGGTGCCTTGTTCATTATCGTCGTTCACCGCGACAATATCAGCCGATTGATGGCGGGCACGGAGCGTCAGCTTGGGGAAAAGGTTAATCTGTGAAACCAGCCGTCAACTTCAGATTCCTGAGCCAGAGCCTTTCTAAATGCCGGCAAATGAGTTAATATAGGATATGCTCAAAGTCGGTATCATCGGTACCACCATGTGGGGCATTACTCTAGCTATCATACTGGCGGAAAAAGGAATAAATGTCGCTTTGTGGGCTCGCACCGAGGAGGAAGCTGATGCGCTGCGGAACAGCGGCCCTGACCCGGACGAAACACCGGAGATAACCTTTCCTGCCAATGTCCTCATCACCCACGAGATGGAGGAGGCCCTTGACGAGGCCAAAGCGGTATTTCTGGTGGTGCCCTCCCAGTCAATGCGGCATAATACCGCGCTGATAGCCGGTCATCTTACGAAGTCAATGCTCGTGGTCAGTGCCGCCAAGGGGCTGGAGATTGGCAGCGGCAAACGTATGTCTCAGGTTATCGCTGAGGAGATAAACCCCCGTTTCCACTCCAATATCTGTGTAATCTCTGGTCCCAACCTGGCCAGAGAGATTCTGTGCGGCCGGCCGGCAGCTACGGTGGCCGCGGCTGAAGATGGCGCGGTGGCGAGGCAGGTGCAGAGAATACTCAGCACACCGAACCTCTGCGTTTTCACCAATACGGACGTTGTCGGGGTGGAGTTGGGTGGGGCACTCAAGAATATCATCGCGCTTGGTGCTGGTATTGCCGATGGGCTGGGCTATGGCGACAATGCCAAGGCCGCCTTTATGACACGGGGTCTGACGGAGATTACGGCGCTTGGTGTCACCCTCGGGGCCAATCCGCTTACCTTTTCCGGTCTGGCCGGACTGGGCGATGTTATCACCACCTGTGCCAGCCCGTTGAGTCGCAACCACTACCTTGGCGTGGAATTGACCAAGGGCCGCTCCGTGACGGAAATAGTGAGCACCATGAGCGGCGTCGCCGAGGGGGTGACGACAACGCTGGTGGCCCGCAACCTGGCGCATAATCTCGGGCTGGAAATGCCGATAACGGAAAAAATCTACCGGGTACTCTACGAGAACGCTGCCCCGCACGAAGTGGCAGTGGAAATGATTGGCGGAAATGTGCGACACGAGTTATCCGGGAA
>DASRZK010000099.1:0-3255 GCA_035686505.1 Dehalococcoidales bacterium
ATGAGTCTCCAGGCACCGGTGAACTTCTCTTTATCCATTAGGCTTTCCTGAGCTAGCATTCAATTACAAGACAATAAAAGTGGGCGGTACAGGACTTGAACCTGTGGCCTCCTGCGTGTAAAGCAGGCGCTCTAACCAGCTGAGCTAACCGCCCGTATGGCGCGCTTGGCGGGGCTCGAACCCACGACCTCAGCCTCCGCAGGGCTGCGCTCTATCCAACTAAGCTACAAGCGCCGGTAATTTATGGTGCCGAAGGAGAGATTTGAACTCTCACGCCCTTACGGACACTACGCCCTGAACGTAGCGCGTCTGCCATTCCGCCACTTCGGCACAATGGGACATAGATTAATGGCTACGTCCCAGCACGGATAATGTTAACATGTCAAAAGGTAAATGGCAAGTCTACAGGCGTGAAATTGAGTAAGGAATAGAGGTATAAACCCTCAGTAAGGTGTATGCCGGCTCAGTCTCTATCCCAGGTCTTACTGTGTTTTTTGAGCATCTGGTTGAGCTTTTCCCGGTAGTATTTGAAGTTCTCAAAGCTCACGTCCCGTGATACCATGTGGTCGATGGTGGGGATGAATCCGCCATGCTTGAGCATGAAAGGCACCCTGCGTTCCAGCTCACGGTCGATTGCTTCCTTGCCTTCAACCAGTGCCCGCTTGTCAATGCCGCCGACCATACCAAGGTTGGGAAATGCCTTGCGCACCTCGACGACATCCATGCCAGCGGCGACCTCAAAGGGATAAAGCACGGTGATGCCGCCTTCTATCCAGAGCGGAATCAACTTCCAGATATCGCCGTCGCAGTCCACCTGTATCAGGGTTACCCCGTGGTCTCTCAGGAAGCTGGTCAGCTTTTTGTAACCGGGCAGGATGAACTCGCGGAACATTTCCGGGGAGATGAGCGGTCCGCCCTTGTAGCACATATCCTCCCAGATGAAGACCGTATCCACTTTCACATCCCTGAGCACACCATCGAAGAGGGCAATCCAGAAGTCGGCCAGGTGGTTATTGATATCCTTCATCATCTCGGGGTCGTCATAGTACTTGGTCAGCAGTTCCTCGACGCCCATGAGATAGCGAGGTGTGCCAAAGAAGCCGTGTGTCTGGCCCAGCCCCAGGGGGTAATCGCGTTTTTTATACTCCGCAACGAGCTGCGACCAGTTGTCCGGCAGCCTGCCTTCCAGGCTGGGGCGCAGCCGTTCCGCCTTGTGGCGCTCCCAGCTTTCACGGTCTTTTACTGGCCCGCCGACGATGGTGGGCAGGCTGCTGCGGTCTTTCAGTTCCTTGCGCAGGCAGCCATCCCATTCCTGCCAGATGTACCAGTTCCCGTGGTCTTCGATGGTTTTCGACTCAAAAGGCGGGTAGGCGCCGATATTCAGCGGCACGCGCTCCACATACGGGTCCATCTTGAAATGCTCATGGACATCAAGGGCAGTGAGGCGGTTCAGGGGCACGCCGGCTGATTCAGCAAAAACGCCAGTGCCTTCATAAGCCTGGTCGCTCAAACCGTGTACTTCGGGTAACCCCTCGCGGTACCAGCGCCGGACCGTGCCGCCCCAGTAACCAAACTCCCAGACGAAGTTCCGGTCCGGTTCCTCAAAGTTCATAATCGCCCGAAAACGTTCCCGTGCGTTCATTAGCGACCTCCCTTCGGAAAAAAAAGTGCGGCATCCTGGAGTAAAGGTAATTAAGCGGCCAGCTTCATCAGGCGGTCAGCCTCATCCACGGCCGAGGCACAGTCGTCGGCATAGCCCTCAACGCCTATCTCGTCAGCAAACTGGCGAGTGATGGGCGCACCACCTATCATCATCTTTACCTTGCTTCTGACACCGGCCGTCTCCAGGGCTTTAGCAATGGCGGGTATAGTGATCATGGTAGTGGTGAGCAGGGCTGAAGTCGCCACGATATCGGCGTCTGCTGCCTTGGCTTCAGCCGCGAAAGCGTCTGCCGAAACGTCCACGCCCAGGTCATGCACATCGTAGCCATTGCTCTCCAGCATCATCTTGACCAGGTTCTTGCCGATGTCATGCATGTCACCCTCAACAGTCCCCACGACCACAGTCCCTTTCTTCTTGACGCTAGCACCGGCGAGGTGCGGGCGCAACTTCTCTGTTCCGCTCCTCATGGCACGGGCAGCGATGAGGATTTCCGGCAGGTAGGCCTGTCCGTCCTTGAATAGCTGCCCCAGTGCCTGGATGCCGGGCACCAGTCCCTTGTCCAGTATCTCCTCTGGCGCAATTCCGGCGATTAACGCCTCATCAACAGTCTGTACGGTCAGTTTCTCGTCGCCGTTTTTTACCGCTTCGGCCATTGTCTTCAGGTGGTCAGGCATATCAGTCCTCCTTGACGTTCTCGATTAAGGGCTTTTTATAAAATATCATATCGGGATGGTTACTGCAATTCTTGGCTGTAAGGCTGACTCTTTAAAAAACCAGAATGAGAGCTGGTTTCTAACGCATTATGAGCCATTTATTATATCAGTCCACGGTTATGAAGCCGTTCCTGCTCCCAGACCCTGTAATTCTCAGGAGGCGTTATTATCTCGGCGTCAGGCTTCAGCTTTAACTTCACCGCTTCAGTTGGGCAACCGGTGACGCAAAGGCCACAGCCAATGCACTTTGTCAGGTCGATGCTCGCAATATCGTCCGCCACCGAGCAGGCCCCTACCTGGCAGCGTTCCTCGCAGGTGCCACAACCGTTGCATGCCCCGGCGTCAACAACGGCATAGTAATTGGCTCTGGCAACGGAGTGTTCAATGCCAAACTGTGTGATTCCCCTTAAAATAGTACAGCAACACCCGCAACAGTTGCACACGTAATGGACACCGGTGGCCACGTTATTTACCGTGTGCACCAGGCCTGCTTCTTCAGCCTGGTCAAGTACCCGGATAGCTTCCTCCCGGGTTATACTGTTCAGCCCGGCAGGGCTTTCTTTGACGGAAAAGTTTAAGCATACTCTTACGGGAAAGTCACATTTCCGGTTGCCCACCAGGTCCATTTGTTTTCGGCAAATGCAGTCGCGCAGTTCGAATGACCTGGCCTGCAATATCAATTGTTTAATATCATCGTAAGGGAGGATAACTTCTTTTTTAAGAGCCTGTTGTGCCGGGACAACCCGGTGGAGTGCGGGCTCATAACGCATTATCCCCTCGATGCCTCCCTCGTTCCAGTATTGCTCAACCAGGTGGCTGAACTCATGGTCCATGACATCCCTCTGTGATTCGTATATACCCACGATAAATGGAGCCAGC
>DASRZK010000100.1:0-3950 GCA_035686505.1 Dehalococcoidales bacterium
CCGGGGAAGGAGGGCGAGGCCATTGATGGTACCATTGCCGTCATCGAGCGCCGAATCAATATCTTGGGGGTAACCGAGCCGGTGATTCAGAAGCAGGGCGCCGACCGCATCCTGGTAGAACTCCCGGGCATCGTTGAGGCCGACAAGGCCAAGAAGCTCATCGGCCAGACGGCGCTCATAGAATTCCGCGAGCTGAAAACAAAAGATGGCGAAGAGGAATGGATACCGGCAACGGCCGTCATCGGCGGACAGGAAAAGGAGCTGAACAGCTCTTACTTCAGGGACAATACCTATGTTACCACCGGTCAGCTTGGTGAAGTACTGCTTATCTTTGAATGGAATAAAGAGGGTCAGAAGCTATCGGAGGAAATTACCGGTCGGCTTATCGGGGAACCGCTGGGCATTTACCTGAGCGGGGAACCCCTGCTCGGGGATGACGGCGCGCCAATTGCCCCGATTGTCCGCTCCAGGATTTCCGAGAGCGGACAGATTGAGGGCCTGAGCCTGAACGAGTCGCAGGAACTGTCCCAGCTGCTTAATGCCGGGCGCATCCCGCTGCCGCTAACCCCGATATATGACCAGACCGTCTCCCCCATTCTGGGCGCCGATTTCATTAATATGAGCGTGAAGGCGGGCATCATCGGCATCATTCTGGTTATGCTATTCATGATTGCCTATTATCGAGTTTCCGGGGTCCTGGCCATCCTGGCCCTGGCGTTTTACGGAGCAATCGTGCTGGCCATATTCAAGCTCTGGCCAGTAACGTTGACCCTGGCCGGGATTGGCGGTTTCATCTTGTCCATCGGCATGGCGGTGGACGCCAACGTGCTCATCTTCGAGCGGATGAAGGAGGAGATACGTACCGGACGTACCCTCGGGGCGGCTATCGAGGCTGGTTTTAACCGCGCCTGGACCGCCATCAGGGATAGCAATATCACCACCATCATTGTCTGCCTTATCCTCATCTGGGTGGGCAACAGCATCGTCGGTGGCGCACCGGTAGCCGGCTTTGCCGTAACCCTGCTCATTGGTGTTCTGGTGAGCATGTTCTCCGCCATTGTGGTGACACGCACCCTGCTGCGCCTGTTTGTCGGCGGTCCGTTGACAAAGAAGACACACCTTTTCAGTGTATGGGTGAGTAAAAAAGATGTTTGATATCGTCGGTAGAAGGTTTCAGTTCTTTATCATCTCGGGAGCGGTTATCCTCATCGGGATTATATCCCTGCTGACCTTTGGTCTGAAAATGGGTATTGAGTTCGGCAGCGGCTCGCTGCTCACCGTTGATTTTGAACAGGATGTGGCGCAGGGCGAACTGAAGGAGGCGCTGGCTGACCTGGGTTACGATAACGTGATTATCCAGCGCACCGGTGCCGGTGACTACCTGATACGTACCGAGGAATTAAGCCCGGAAGGCAAGGCAGAGATGGAAGCCGGGCTTGAGGCAAGGTTTGGCAAGCTCACCGAGCCCGAGTTCTCCTCGGTGTCCCCCCTGATTGCCACCGAGACGGTACGGACGGCGGTTATCGCCGTGGCGGTGGCGGCGCTGGGCATACTGCTCTACGTCACCTGGGCTTTCCGCCGCATGCCCAAACCCTTCCACTACGGTACCTGTGCCATCATCGCTCTGATACATGATGCAGTGGTGGCGCTGGGTGTTTTCTCTATCCTTGGCGGCATACTGAACTGGCAGGTCAACATGATGTTCATCACCGGCATTCTGGCGGTGATCGGCTACAGCGTGAACAACACAGTGGTCATCTTTGACCGGATACGGGAAAATATAAGACTGGACGTAAACGCCAGCTTTGAAACTGTGGTCAACAACAGCCTGGTGGAAACGCTCGGCCGCTCGGTAAATACCAGCCTCACCACGCTGATTGTCGTCCTGGCGCTGCTGTTTTTCGTGGGCGCCACCATTCAGAATCTGGTCGCTGTCCTCATAATCGGCATCATTGCCGGAACCTTCAGCTCCGTCTGCATCGCCCCCACGCTGCTGGTGGTCTGGGACAAGAGAGAGTGGAGACGATTCATCAGCTGGCTGCCTTTCGCGCGGGCAAAAGCCGTAAAATAGGTGAAGAGTGATGTTTGCCACCAGAAGTGGCGCCGCCAAGCTTTCTCTGGGTGTAGTCATCGGGCTGATAGTGCTCAAGGTGGTGGTGGGAGTCGTCACGGGGAGCATCAGCGTCCTGGCCCAGGCGGCGGATAGTTTCCTCGATTTGTTTGCTATCACCATTACCTTTCTGGCTGTCGTTGTCGCTACCAGGCCTGCTGATGAAGAGCACCCGTTCGGCCATGGCAAGGTAGAAAATATTGCGGCCGTGGTGCAGGCGGTGCTGATTTTTACCGCCGGCGGCCTTATTGTATATTCAGCGATACGCCGCATTAGCACCGGGGCAACCCTGGAATTGACGGAAGCCGGTATCGGCGTAATGCTGGTCTCTATTATAGTCAGCGTTTTCCTGTCAAGGTATCTTCTGAAAGTATCAAAGACCACCGATTCGGTGGCAATTGAGGCCAATGCTCGGAATATTGCGGCTGATGTTTATTCGGCGGCAGGGGTACTGGTGGGGCTGGTGGTCATCCGTTTCACCGGCCTCGCCATCATTGACCCGATAATTGCGTTGCTGGTTTCGTTAATTATTTTCAAATCGGCTTATGAAGTACTGCGGAGGTCATTCGGCGGGCTGGTTGACGTCAAGTTGCCTGAAGCCGAGGAGAACGTCGTCAGAGCCGCTATTATGGAGCACGTTGGTGAACTCGTTGACTATCACGAGCTCCGCACGCGAAAGGCAGGAAGTCAGCGTTACGTTGACCTGCACCTGGTCATGCCCCGAAGTATCAGCCTGGAAGACGCCCACAGAATGTGTGATCACCTTGAGCAGGATATCAGGAATAAGCTAAGGCAGGCCAGCGTGGTTATTCATGTGGAGCCCTGCGATGAGAAATGTGAACAATGCCCGCTACCACCGGATTTACGCCATGGTGCATCTTAAGGCAGGTTGTGTGTACAGCGTGCGGAATATCGTTTTGGCAATTAAGAGAGAAGCGCTTTTTAACTTAGGGCAGCAAGCTTCAAATCAGCAGGAATATATGAATAGAAGCACTATGCCTGCGCATAACACGACTGCGGAAACTCCAAGCAATACATATAGTAGTTGCAGGTGTTTCATAACCTAATTTTAATGTAATTCAATAAATTGAGAGGCGATGCTGACTAAGCTGGTGACAGTTTATCTAGCGGATAAGTCTGATGATAATCAGGATAACCGGGGGAATCAGTAAAGACGAGAACAGAATTACGGCAAGGCTTGCCCCAGCAAGGGCGGCTATCAGGGCAATCACATTGGCCGCAATCGCGTAAAATATAAAATCCTTCTTCATCTTTTTCAGTCAATGTTGTGCGTTTCTTTTATCATCTGAATCAAGTCAGCTATATCTGGGATAGTCCAGCGGTGTTCCGGCTGTCCCAGCGGGTCTTCAATATCGCTCTTACCCAGAAGTATATCATAGGTTGCCTTTACCGACGTTGCCAGCGCTTTCAGGTTATAACCGCCCTCAAGGGTGAGAGCTATTTTCCCTTCGCAGAGCTCGTCGGCCAGCTCCTTGATGGTTCTTACCATCTCCGCGAAGCCGGTGGTGCTGACTTCCATCATGGCCAGGCGGTCTTTCCAGTGGGCGTCATAGCCGGCCGACACCAGAATGAGCTCGGGACGGAAACGCCTGGTCACCGGCACGATGATTTGCTCAAAAACCTGCCGGTATTCATAATCGCCTGACCCGCTGGGCAGGGGGATATTGACCTTGCTGCCCCTGGCGGCACCGCTGCCGGTCTCGTCGATGGTGCCGGTGCCGGGATAGTGGGGGTACTGGTGGACGGAAACGTAGAGAACCTGCGGGTTGCTGGCAAAGGCTTCCTGTGTGCCATTGCCGTGATGTACATCAAAATCGAT
>DASRZK010000101.1:0-3581 GCA_035686505.1 Dehalococcoidales bacterium
GTATTCTCAATGAACTGGACGGCACCATCAGGCATCCCGGCACTTAGCGAGGCATCCTGCACCACTCTGACCAGGGCGTTGTTGGAGCGTACCGCCTCCTTGCCTCCCCTTAAAATCATGGCGTTGCCAGATTTCAGACAGAGCGAGGAGATGTCAATGGTTACGTCGGGGCGGCTCTCATAAATGGCACCGATGACGCCCAGCGGCACCCGCTTTTTGCCAATAAGCAGGCCATTGGGCTGGGTGCGCATGTCGAAGACCTCGCCGACCGGGTCAGGCAGCACCGCTACGTTGAACACGTCCCCGGCGATGGCCTCAAGACGGCTCTCGTTCAGCATCAGGCGGTCGAGCATGGCGGCATTCATACCGGACGCTTCGGCTTCTTTATAGTCCTCCTTATTGGCTGCTATTATCTCGCCTTTTCTGGCCAGCAGGTCACGGCTGATACTGTGCAGCGCCCGGTTTTTAATGTCCGTGGCAAGGTAGGCCAGGCGCTTTGAGGCTTCTCTGGCGGCTCTTCCTTTGGCTTCTAGTTCGGCGATGGCTGATTTCATAATGGGACTCCGCAATGTATTTCAGCAATTAGCTGAATACGGCCGGATTACAGTTATATTATTCAGGTGGTTCCAGGGAACTGGTGCCGGTAAACTGGTACACGTAGCGCGGCGGGACGCCGCTCACCGCCCGGTTCACCCGCTTCCTCAGGCGACATCTCCCCCAACGCCTGTCGGCCAGTTCAATGATGTGAATGTCGTTTTCATTGACTTTTTTATAATCGGTGAGGGTGAGTTCTCCCCACCAGCTAGTTGCGGATTCATCCTGGAGCTGGTAATTGACTTCAGTGATGAATTCGTTGTCGCTGTGTCGGTAGAGTTTGCCTGTGGTCATTTTTATACCTCCTCAAGAACAGCTAGGTTATCCCGGTGCACTACTTCTGGCCCGAAGTCAACTCCGAGCACAGCGGCGATTTTACCGGAACGTGAGCCTTTTATAAGATTGACCTCACTGGAGCTGTAATTTACCAGACCGCAGCCGAGGTGCAGTCCCTCAGCATTATAAATATCAACCAGGTCGCCGCGGTCGAAATCGCCTTTCGTTTCCTTGATACCCGCGGCGAGCAGGCTCCGGTTTTGCTTCTTTAGTGCCACTGCTGCCCCGGAATCCACCACCAGTTTGCCGCGAATGCAGAGACCGCTCAGCAACCAGCGCTTGCGACTTTCAAGTCGACTGGAGGTCGGCAAAAAGCGGGTGCCCGCCTTTTCCCCGCCAGCCAGCCTTAATATAATATCCGGCTCCTGGCCGTCGGCAATAATCACGGTAACGCCGGAGGCCGTAGCCAGCCTGGCGGCCTCTATTTTGGTGACCATCCCGCCGATGCCCAGCGCCCCGGCTTTGTCGGCCAGGCGTTCAATCTCGGCATCAATGTGCTTTACCTCGGTGATGAGCTGGGCACCGGGGTCACGCCTCGGGTCGGCGGTGTGCAGACCGGCGATGTCCGTTAGCAGCAGCAGAAGGTCGGCGTCGACCAGGTTGGCCACCATGGCCGACAGGTTGTCGTTATCTCCAAACTTGGCCTCATCCAGCTCATCGACCGCCACCACGTCGTTTTCGTTGACAATGCAAAGTACCCGGAGCTGGAGCAGGGCGAGCAGCGTATTACGGGCATTGAGGTATCCGGAGCGGTCGGAAAGGTCAGCCTTGGTGAGCAGCGCCTGGGCTATAGGAATATCGTACTGGCCAAAAAGTTCCTCGTAGATATGCATGAGACGACTCTGCCCCACGGAGCAAAGCACCTGCTTGAAAGGGATGTCCTTTATCTTTCTGGTCAGACCTAGGCGTTGGCGACCGGCGGCCATGGCTCCCGAAGACACCACGACGATTTCCACCCCCTGCTGGTGCAGCCGTGCCACCTGGTCGACCAGACGGACCATCATATCATGGTCCAGGTGGTCACTGCCGCCGGTAAGCAGGCTGGTACCCAGCTTTACCACTATCCGGTGACAGCATAGCTCTATCGATTCTAAATTCGTCCCGTTGTTCCCGCTCATTTCACTCCGACCGAGAGGATATGTTCCATTATAGCAATCTGAACGGCGTTGGACAAGGCGAGCGAGGTTACAATGTTGTTAAAAAGGCACATTATGTATTCAGGGAAAGAAAAAGCGCAGATTTGAGAAGCTCCGTCGGCGGTGTTAGAATGAACCCAGAGGGCTGGTCGTTGGCGACGAGCCCTAGAGGTATTTGGAGAAATTTGTCTATATGCCACTGGATTTAGCTCGATTACTGGACTTGATTGAAGATGTGCCAGCGTTCGGCCAGTTACTGACGGCGTGGCCGCGTCAGATTCTTGGCAAAAGGGTCATTTTACTCGATGCTGCCAAGCCTTATCTCATCGCGGCGCTGTGCCGGCACTGGCAGCAGCCCGTTCTCGTGGTGACCGCCCAGCCGGAGAGGGGTAAAGAACTGTTAGAGCAGCTTTCCGCGTGGACAAGCAACGCGGTCAGCGTTTTCCCGGAGCCGGACGCTTTATCCTATGAGCGAATCACATCAGACCCTACCACCGAGTTAGAACGTGTCCGGGTGCTTTCAATGCTGGCCAGTTATGAAACGGGTGAACTTTCAACAGAGCCGCCTCTTGTGGTTGCTTCAGCCCCGGTACTAATGGCCAAAACGACGGCATTTCATGACTTTGCGGCCAGTTGCAGCAAGATAAAGGTGGGGATGGATATAGAGCCTTATCGACTCCTGCGCGGCTGGACAGATACCGGCTATCAGATGGAGGGCATCGTCGAGGTTCCCGGCACGATGAGCCATCGCGGCGGTATTATTGATGTCTACCCTCCCATCAGCGAGCTGCCCGCCAGGCTGGAATTCTTCGGCAATACCGTGGAAAGCATCCGTCTTTTCGACCCGGAGAACCAGCGCTCTCTGGAAAGGAGAGAGTCGATTTCGGTGGCGCCGGCCACGGAACTGCTGGCGCTATTACAGGGTAAGAGAGCGGATCTGGAAGGCGTTCTTCGCAGCCTAGACCTGGCCAGTCTCACGACGGAGATGCGTGAGCAGTACGAACAGGAAATCGCCATTATGCTTGACCGACAGCGACCGCATAACAGTCAGTTCTACGCTTCGCTGTTCAATCAAGGCAGCCTCATTGACTACCTGCCGGAAGGCGCGATTTTACTGCTCGATGAGCCGCAGGGCATTGAGCAGGCAATGGGGGAGCTGCATTCTGAGGCCGAGCAAATGCGGGGGGAAAAGGTGTCCAGGGGAGAGCTGCCCGGCAACTTTCCCCGCACCTATTTCACCTGGAAAGAACTAAAGGAAAAAATCAATGGCAGGGGAAGTCTCAGTCTAACTGCCTGGGGTGATGGTGAAGAATCATTCCAGTTCAATTTTGCCCCGACCCCGAACTATGCCGGCCAGCTGGCTTCATTATTTAGAAAGATAAAGCAGCTTCTGGGACAGAAAAGAAAAATAGTAATCGTCAGTCAGCAGGCGAGCCGGCTCTCCGAGTTGCTGGAAGATGAGGATATAATCGCGGCACCGGTCACTGAAGTTAAGCAGGTGCCACCACCCGGCTC
>DASRZK010000102.1:0-3998 GCA_035686505.1 Dehalococcoidales bacterium
TTCGCTCAAGAAGACTGGCAGGCTGGTAATTATGGATGAAGAGCCGAAGACAGAGAGCGCCTCTTCTGAAATCGCTGCCATAGTTGCGGAAGAGGCTTTTGACTACCTGAAAGCCCCGATAAAGAGAGTCTGCGCTCCGGATACCCCTATTCCATTCAGTCCCGCTCTGGAAAGAGCCTGGATGCCCGACGAGGAAAACTTAATCGAGTCGGTAACTGAGTTAATGAGCCGATAGAAGATAGCTCCGCGGTAAAAAGTAACGCATAAGCCTGAGGAGTACACCAGTTATGAAGATAGCAGAGCTCAAGACATACGTGGTGGGTAACCCGCCACCCCATCACGGCGGACGTAACTGGGTATTCCTGAAAATCACCACCGATGACGGCATAGCCGGCTTTGGCGAAGCTTATGCCGTGCCTTTTGACCCGAACACAGTAGCGCGACTGATTGAGGATATGGGCGAGCGGTACGTCATCGGCGCTGACCCGTTTAAGACGGAAAAACTCTGGAGAATACTCTACGGCAGCGGTTTCGGTCAGCACCCAGACCTGACCAAGATGGGGGTTATCAGCGCCTTTGAAATGGCCTGCTGGGATATTGTGGGCAAGGCGCTAAATCAACCAATCTACAATCTGCTCGGAGGGCAGTATCACGAGAAGGTCAGGTCCTATACTTACCTCTATCCCGCACCCGGAGAATCGGCGCAGAGCAACCTGAGCGTGCACTGCGACCCGGAGAGGGCAGCACAAAGAGCCGCCGAATACGTTAAACAGGGCTTCACCGCGGTGAAGTTTGACCCCATTCTCGACCTTATGTCGCCATTCGACCCCAGGGAACTCTCCCTGGAAGCGCTTGCCAATGCGGAGGCTGTTGTCAGGAGTGTACGAGAGGCCGTCGGCAATCGGTGTGACCTGCTTATAGGAACCCACGGGCAGATGACCACTCACAGTGCTATCAGGCTGGCCAGGAGGCTCGAGAAATACGACCCGCTATGGTTTGAGGAGCCAGTTCCTCCAGAGAATGTGGACGAGATGGCCAGAGTTGCCCGGTTCACCAGTATCCCTATCGCCACCGGCGAACGGTTGTCAACGGTGTATGAATTCACCGAATTACTCGAGAAACAAGCAGCGGCAATTCTGCAGATGGCCCTCGGCCGTGTCGGAGGCATAATGGAGGCTAAAACTATAGCCGGGATGGCCGAAGCGCATTACGCACAAATCGCACCGCACCTGTTCTGCGGACCAATAGAAGGCGCCGCCAATATACAAATCGACACCTGCAGTCCCAATTTCCTGATTCAGGAAAGTATAGAAACGTGGGGAGGTTTTCACGCCGAGATTTTAAAGGAGCCAATGCGGTGGGAGGATGGCTATATTATTCCACCCACCAAACCAGGCCTGGGCGTTGAGCTGAATGAGGAGGTCGCCGCCAGACATCCCTATATCCCGGTCGAAGCAGGGGCATGGATGTGGGATACCCCTCCCGATTTGCAGAGCAAGCGCACCTGATACTCCTGTTTCCGGCATTGACTATCAGGTTGATGAAAAACAGGTTCAAGTCGTTCCCTCTCCCTTTCGCAAAGGGAGATTGAGAGGGATTTTGAGCTTGGAAATTCCCCTTAATCCCCCTTTTTCAAAGGGGGAAATGACCAAAGAAGGCTTTTTAGCACCCTGTTAGAGTTAATTCATTGACCCTCTTCTAGCGGAATAAGAGCTTGCCCAGCAGCGTATCCTTTATGGTTACCGCGCCTTCCGGGCATAATTCCTGACAGCAGTAACATCGAATGCAGCGGTCATATTTAAACGTCGGCGGCTCTGCTTCATCACCGCTGTGCCGGTTAACCGCTTTCGGCCTGACCGGGCACACCTCAACACAGGTACCGCAATTAGTACAAACTGCTTTATCAATAGCTGGTCGCGGACATAGCTGGTTTTTCAGGAATGTCCTCAGCGCCCCTTTGGGCATCACCACCGGAGGTTTGCGTACCACATCAAAGTCGCGGTCAACGAATGATGCTACATTCTCACCAACCACTTCAATGTTCTCGTAGTGATAGGTACCGAGTCCTGCTCTCTCCCCCGGCTCTGATGTAGGCACAAATGCCGGGTCCAGGTCAATGATTTTACAGGCTATCGCGTCCAGAGCCACCGGGTCGCTGGAAAATAAAAGTACGCCCAGTTTCCTGGGCTTTCCGCTTCTCGGCCCGTTTCCCTCCATAGCCATAATCCCATCCATGATATACAGACGCGGCCTGATTAATGAGGTCAGGTCAACGAGCATGGTGGCAAACTCATGCGGGTCTGGCATCTTGACATGAAACTGGCTCTTCAGAAAACCGGGAACACAGCCAAATTGATTCTTGACCGCGCCGGTGAATCTCGTCAGGCCATGTGTTTTCAGTTTCGGCAAGCTTATAACCCCGTCTGATTCCAGCACCCCGTTGGCCAGAACAAACCTCTTGTTTAAAAGCGCTTCTCTGTGGGCAACGTCCCTGCCGTTATCGAAATCGACCAGCTTTATCCCCAGTTCATCGGCTACCGGCTTCAAATGGGCCCTTCTCATATTGCCCTCGCACTTGCCGAAGCCTGAAGAATCTCCGCAATACATCGTGACGCCGGCTTGCTTCAATATTGTGCCGACCGCTTTAAATACAGAGGGATGTGTCGTGACGCACTTCTGGGGATTGACGCCGAATAGCACATTAGGCTTGATAACTATTTTTTCACCGGGTTTAACGAGACTGGAAATGTCTCCAAGCAGGTCAAGCCCCGCAGCAACCGCCTCGTGTACCTGCTGGTTGTCATAAGTATCACATCTTACCAGAGCCACGGTTGATTTAAGCATGATTACTCTACTTTATCTCCCCGGCCAAAAACCGAATCAATATCCCGACTTATGAGCCTGAAATCTCGGCGGTATTGACAACCAGCGTACACTGGCATCTTTAGCTCTGGCCACATGCTATATACGTTCAAAACGTGCCTGGAAGAAACGGAGGTATTTAGGTTCATACACCATTTTCAGGCCTCGTGTCTGCTCGCGGGCATCATATACTGCCTTGACTGACTCGGCAACGACGTCCATGTGAGCCTGGGTGTATAC
Organism: Dehalococcoidales bacterium; assembly: GCA_035686505.1. GTDB lineage: Bacteria > Chloroflexota > Dehalococcoidia > Dehalococcoidales > RBG-16-60-22 > E44-bin89. The sequence continues at coordinate 3,103 of DASRZK010000102.1, forward strand.
TCGACGAGGGATGGCCAGACGGGTCAACTCCAGAGCCGGATGGCGGTGGTCACCAGTCTCAGGGTCTCGCCCGGCGCTGACGATGCCTCTTTCCATGCCCCGAATACCTGAATCCAGGTACAGTTCGGCAGCCAGGGTCTGAGCAGGGAACTGGTCCTGAGCGATGTGAGGATAGAAGCTTCTGGCGTCAAGGAAGATGGCATGGCCGCCCACTGGCTTTACAATCGGTATGTCCCAGTTGGTCAACAGGCTGCCCAGGTAGCGTACCTGCTCCACACGAGAGCGCACGTGGTCATCGTTCACGGCTTCCGTAATACCAATAGCCAGGGCTTCCATATCGCGTCCGGCCATTCCGCCATACGTGTGAAGCCCTTCATAGATAACCACCATATTGCGCAGTGCGTCAAAAAGGTCGCTATCATTGACGGCCAGCCAGCCACCGATATTGACCAGATTATCTTTCTTGGCGCTCATCCAGGCGCCATCGGTGTAGCTGCAGAATTCCTTTAGAATATCAGCAATCGATTTGCCGTTGTAGCCCTCTTCACGCTCCTGGATAAAGAAAGCATTTTCCACCATGCGGGTAGCGTCAAGATAAATAGGGATACCGACACGGTCGCATAATGCTCGCAGCGCCTGTACGTTGGCTATACTCACTGGCTGCCCCCCTGCCATGTTCACGGTTCCGGCCAGGCTGACGTAGGGGATATTCTCAGCACCTACCCGCTTTATCAGTGCCTCCAGTTTATTGAGGTCTACGTTGCCTTTAAAAGGATGCAGGTTAGAAGGGTCATGGGCCTCATCAATGATGACATCGACAAATGTGCCTCCGGCCAGTTCCTGGTGCAACCTGGTGGTGGTAAAAGACATGTTGCCGGGTACGTACTGGCCGGGTT
>DASRZK010000103.1:0-6089 GCA_035686505.1 Dehalococcoidales bacterium
CCTGCCGTTATGGATAACCGCAGCGGCATTGTAAATATCCTCTCTGGCGTCAACACAGCCAACAATGAGGGTAATTCCCGAAGAATTGCCAACCACTTCGTCCAGAGCTTTGAGGTTCTCGGAGACAAACTGCGGCTTGAAGAGCAAATCTTCCGGGGGGTAGCCACAAATAGCGAGCTCTGGGAACGTCAGGAAGTCTATTCCCAGAGCCCTGGCATCATCGATGGCTTTTAATATTTTACCTTTATTGCCCGGAAAATCGCCGACGGTGGTATTAATCTGAGCCATGCCAATGCGCAAGCGGCGCATACCCATCCCTTCCCTCCATGGACAGCGGAGAAGGCAGACTCACAGGATTGGCAGGTACCTTTTCAGCTCGTACTCGGTCACCTGTGTCCGGTACCGGTCCCATTCGATTTTTTTGTTCTTGATGAATGCATTGAAGACGTGGTCGCCGAGTGCTTTCCTTACCAGCTCGCTTTTCTCAGTCAGCAGTATCGCTTCCTGCAAGCTGGCCGGCAAGGTGTCAATGCCTCTCTTTTTCCTCTCCTCCTCGCTCATCTCGTAAACGTTCTCTTCAATTGGTGCCGGTGCTTCGTACCCTTTTTCAATGCCTTCCAGCCCGGCGGCAAGCATTACGCTGAAGGCGAGGTACGGGTTGCAGGCCGGGTCAGGGGAGCGGAATTCAATCCTGGTAGCCTTCTCCCGTCCGGGTCGGTACTCGGGGACTCGAATCAGGTCAGACCGGTTGCGCCGTGCCCAGGAGAGGTAGACCGGTGCCTCATATCCGGGAACGAGGCGCTTGTAGGAGTTTACCCACTGGTTGGTTACGGCAGTAATCTCGGGAGCGCGCTTCAGCAGACCGGCGACAAAGCATTTTGCTGCCTTGGAAAGATGGTAGGGGTCTTTGGGGTCAAAGAAGGCATTCTTATCACCGGTAAAAAGTGACTGGTGCGTGTGCATACCACTGCCGTTTTCACCGAACACCGGCTTAGGCATGAAGGTGGCGTAGACGCCATATTTCAGGGCCACCTCTTTGACTACCAGGCGGTAAGTCATCACGCTGTCTGCCATGGTCAGGGCATCAGTGTACCTCATGTCAATTTCATGCTGGCTGGGAGCAACCTCGTGGTGGGAATACTCCACACCGATGCCCATCTCTTCAAGAGTAAGAACGGTGTCTTTTCTCATATCGGTAGCGGCATCCCGAGGCGTAAGGTCGAAATAACCTCCCTGGTCCAGGAATTCTGTGCCCTTCGAGTCGCGGAAGTAGAAAAATTCCAGTTCCGGTCCCACATAGTAGGTGTAGCCCAGGTCCGCCGCCTTTTTTAAGTTTCGCTTCAGGACAAATCGCGGGTCGCCCTCAAATGGCTCACCGCCCGGTTGTAAGATATCGCAGAACATGCGTGCCACGGCGCGGTGCTCTTTTGACCGCCAGGGCAGCAACTGAAAGGTGTCCGGGTCAGGCAGCGCCACCATATCGCTTTCATCAATGCGGGCAAAACCCTCAATTGAAGAGCCGTCAAAGCCCATTCCTTCCTCGAGGGCGCCCTCCAGCTCCTCAACCGTTATGGCGAAGTTCTTGAGGAAACCGAGGATGTCAGTGAACCACAGCCGGATGAATTTGACATCATTTTCCCTGGCCATCTTTAGGACGTATTCCTTGCCTTCTTCTCTGTTTCTTTTTGCCATTTTTGACCTCCATAATGTATTAATTATAAGTTAGATTGCGTTTTCGCCGGCTTCGCCGGTTCTGACGCGAACTGCGTCTTCCACGGGCAAGACAAATATCTTGCCATCTCCCATATTGCCGGTACGGGCGCTGGTGGTGATGGCGTTGACCGTCCTGGTCATGTCATCGTCGAGGACCACAACCTCAACCTTGATTTTGGGCAGGAAATCCACACGGTATTCACCGACGCGCCACTGCAAAGGAATTCCCTTCTGCCGTCCCCGCCCGCTCACCTCAGTGATAGTCATGCCAAAGTAGCCGTTGTCCTCCAATGCTTTGCGCACCGGCTCCAGCTTTTCTTCCCTGATGATGGCCTCTATCTTCTTCATCGCAGCGCACCCCCGTAAGCCCTTTCACCATGCTGAGCGATGTCCAGCCCCACCGTTTCCTCCATGCCGCTGACCCTCAGTCCGATGGTAACATCCACAGCCTTGGCCAGGACCCAGGTGGCAGCGAAGGCAAATATCCATACCGCGGCCACGGCGGCAATTTGTTTACCCAATTGTAGCATATTGCCCAGTAGCAGACCATCGGCACCAGCGGAGTTAACGGCAGCGCTGGCAAAGATTCCGGTGGCGATGGCACCCCAGGTGCCGCCCATGCCATGCACTGCCCAGACGTCCAGCGATTCATCGATGTGCCGCCGCATGCGGAAGAGCATGAAGTAGTGGCAGACGAGCGCTGCCCCGATGCCAATCGGGATGCCCATTATTGGGGCGACGAAGCCAGCTGCCGGGGTGATGGCGACGAGGCCAGCAACTGCCCCGGTGGCGGTGCCAAGAAGGGTAGGACGACGGTAAATCCAGTCCAAAACCATCCAGGCGAAAGCTGCGGCGGCCGCTGAGGTATTGGTGGCGACGAAGGCGCTGGCCGCCAGTCCTCCGGAAGTAAGGGCGCTGCCAGCGTTGAAGCCGAACCAGCCGAACCAGAGCAACCCGGCGCCGAGCATGACCATCGGGACATTATGCGGCTCCATGGGTTGGCCGTCGCGGAACCCCTTGCGTGGGCCGAGTATCATGGCTAAGGCCAGTGCCGAAACGCCGGCGCAGATGTGTACCACGGTGCCTCCGGCGAAGTCAAGCGCCCCCATTCCGGCCAGCCACCCGCCATCGCCCCAAACCCAGTGTGCTACCGGGGCGTAAACAATGGTCAGCCACAGTGCAGAGAAGAGAAGGAGCGAGCTGAACCTGATTCTCTCCACTACCGCTCCGGTGATAAGGGCGACGGTGATGATGGCGAACATCGCCTGAAAAATCATGAAGGCGAGGTGTGGCACCGAGCTGGCATAAACAGACGAAGGTTCCTGCCCGACCCCGCGCAGGCCGATGAAATCAAGCCGCCCGATAATACCGCCGATGTCAGAGCCGAAACTGAGGCTGTAGCCGTAGATGACCCAGAGCAGCCCCACCAGCCCCAGCGCGGCAAAGCTCATCATCAGGGTGGAGAGGACATTTTTACGCCTCACCATGCCGCCGTAAAACAGGGCGACTCCCGGTGTCATGAGCATGACCAGTGCTGATGAAATTAATATCCAGGCGGTATCTCCGGAATTTACTGACACTTTAAACTCCTGTTTTAACTTTTATACTTCCAGTTTAAACCGGAATTGTTTCCAGGAGATTACAGGCAGGTAAAATTTGTGGTACCGGATAAAGCAGGAGGTCGGCCTAGCTATTGCAGTTGAAGCGGTAGCCGATGTTCCGCACCGTCTCAATAAAGGTGTAGCCCAGGTCTTCAATCTTGCTTCTGAGGCGTCTGATATGGACGTCAACCGTCCGGTCGCCGCCGAAATAATCGTATCCCCAGACCTTGTCCAGCAAGGAATCGCGGGTATAAACCCGGCCGGGATGACTGGCGAGGAATCGGAGCAGTTCATATTCTTTGAAGGTGCACGCAATACGCTGGCCTCTGAGGGACACCTCGCATTTGGCCAGGTCAATCACCAGGTCGCCGCATCGGATAACCTCGCTTGATTCAAGTCTGCCAGTCCTGTTCAGCAGCCTTTTAATCCGCAGCACCAGTTCGCCAGCATCACCCGAATCAATGATGAAATCATCGACGGCCTCTAGGTCAATGTCCGGGCGGTCAGCAATCCGCCTGTTTATCAGGGCAATAACGGGTAACTGTCTTGCCCTTTTTATCTTCTGGAGAAGCTCGGTGGTGCCTGAATCACTTTGACCACTCACCCCCAGTATTACCAGGTCCGGAGCCCTCTCCCTGACTTGTTTGATTATATCTTCATTCGCGGGCACAGTTGAGCAGTCGAGCCCTCTCTGGACAAGCCCGGAATAAATGCCGTTTAAGTTCTGTTTTTCTTCGGTGATGATAAGAATACGGGGCAAGATGGCACCTCTTCTTCAATGTGCGTAGATTCTACCATACGGTCTCAGATAAAGGGGGAAAAGCTTGATGAATTTACCCTGTAATATCTTATCCGCATTATATTTAAAGTGGTTGGCAAACTCAATGACCAGTTTCCTGACCAGTTGCCAGTCGTCTTCACCTGGTTCGGCAATGCCTACTTCTCTACCCAGCTGGTACTTCTCCACGCTACCCCTGAGGTAGATAGCGCCGCCGTGCATTCCGGTGCCGATGAACCTGGCCCTGTGCTCTCCTCCGCCATTGAGGCCCAGCAGAATCATCACACCTCCGGCCATGTATTCGCCGAGGAAGTCCTGGGCTGTGCCGCCGATGACTACCGTCGGTTTCTTTTCCTGGTACTCTTTCATATGGATGCCCGCCCGGTAGCCGACGCTGTCGCGGACGAAAATTTTGCCGCCGCGTGCGGAGAGGCCAACAATGTCGCCGGCGTGGCCATGAACGATGATTTCCCCGTTGTTCATGGTATTGCCGCAGCCATCCTGGGCGTTACCGTAAACGGTAATCTTGGAGCCATTCATGAAAGCACCGAGGTCATTGCCGGGCGTCCCGTGAATCTCAATTTCCAGAGGCGTGTCCAGGCTGGTGCCAATGTAGCGCTGACCGTAAACATTATACAGTTCAACCTGTCTGGTGCCATTGCTGGCCAGCTCTTTAAGGCGTGTGTTGAGCTCACGGTAGTAAATGCCGCTGGCATCAATTGATATCTTCTGGTCATTTACAGTTTGCAGCATTTTAGCTCCCCGCCATCCTCACGCCGAGGATATTCAGTTCATTTTCATTGAGCCCTACGCCTCTCAGGGCGAGCCGGTTGCCGCGCAGGCTTTCCAGCGCGTTAATGCCCATGCCGCCGAGCATGTCCTTCAGCTCCAGACTCCAGCCGCGCAGCAGATTGGCCAGTCTTCGGGCGCCGATGTCAGGGTTCACCCGCTTGGAGAGAAAAAGATCGCTGGTGCAGATGCCCCAGGCGCACTTCCCGGTGTGGCATTGCTGGCAGAGGCGGCAGCCGAGGGCAATGAGTGCGGCCGTGCCGATGTATACCGCGTCCGCGCCGAGGGCAATTGCTTTGGCGACATCGGCGCTGCCGCGAATGCCGCCGGAAACGACAATCGAGGCTCGATTGCGGATGCCCTCCTGGCGCAGGCGGCTGTCCACCGAGGCCAGAGCCAGCTCAATCGGTATGCCGACGTTATCTCGGATCACCTTGGGGGCAGCTCCGGTGGCGCCCCGCAGCCCGTCAAGGACGATGATGTCGGCGCCGGCCCGGACCATACCGCTGGCGATGGCCGCCGAGTTATGCACCGCGGCTATCTTCACCGATATCGGTTTCTGATAATGAGTGGCCTCTTTCAGCGCGTAGACAAGCTGTGCCAGGTCCTCAATGGAGTAGATATCATGCTGCGGTGCCGGGGAGAGAGCATCGGTGCCCTGGGGAATCATGCGGGTGGTGGAGACCTCGGCGCTGACTTTCTCTCCGGGCAGATGGCCGCCGATACCGGGTTTGGCCCCCTGGCCGATTTTAATTTCCACAACGCGGGCGATGTCAAGGTATTCCGGGTGAACGCCGAAGCGTCCCGACGCCACCTGGACGGTGGTATTTTTCCCATACTGATAGAGGCTGGGGTGTAGCCCGCCCTCGCCGGTATTCCACAGCGTGCCCATTTCGGTGGCCGCCCTGGCCAGCGACTGGTGCACATTGAGGCTTACCGCGCCATAGGACATGGCGGCAAACATCACCGGCACTTCCAGCCTGACCTGTGGTGTCAGTTTCGTTTTCAGATTCAGGTCTGAATCAAATTCCAGGCGGTCGGGCTTGCCACCCAGAAAGATGGTCAGTTCCATCGGCTCACGCAGCGGGTCGATGGACGGGTTGGTCACCTGGCTGGCGTTGAGCACCAGATGGTCCCAGTAGATGCGCTGGCCCTTGTCGTTGCCCATGCCGGTGAGGAGGATACCGCCCGTTTCGGCCTGCTTGATG
>DASRZK010000104.1:0-2674 GCA_035686505.1 Dehalococcoidales bacterium
ACCGACCAGCCTTGATTTTTACTCCGGCACCGTTATCGAGGGAAAAGATACGATTGAAGAAGCCGGTGGGAAACTCCTGCAGTTAGTACTGGACATCGCTTCCGGCACCAAGACCAAGGTGGAAACCCTGCGCCACACTGACCCGACGCAGCTATATCTGAGGGACCCCAGTTTCTGAAAAATATCGCGAACAGGGACGTCTTTCAAGTCGATACGGTTAAATAGAAAACAGACTAGAAATGAGCCGGGAGTTATGGCTAACCTTTGAGCAATATCTCTCGGACTTTACCGGCAAATTCTTCGCTCTCAGGGCCATCAGCTACCAGCTGTATTTGCTCAGGGGAGCTTACGCCCAACCCCAGCTCCACCGCCCGGGCAATTTGCTCCTGACCGAAGATTGGGCCCCTGCTGACCTCTGGCGTGGTGCCAAATAACCTCAGGACAGCCACTCCCACCGCGTCTATGGCTACACGGTCGGTGCCGGCGAGCATCACCTCGGTGTTCACCCGTTTACCATTGTTCGGCCCTCCATCGACGAAAGCCTCCACCCCGTCCAGCACGACGAGGTCCGGGTTATATGCGGTGTTCATTTCGGCTATCATCTGCCGCTGGTAGCGTGAGCTATGCAGTTCACTCATATAGGGATACCCGGTCCGGGGTACCATCCCCACGGTGTTTTTCAGCGACAGGGTGAAGTGGCCGCCGTAGCCATGCGTTTTGAGACAGCAGGTCTGGACAATTGTTTCCGCTTCCAGATAGACGCGGGCAAAGTGAAAGCCGTTCTGCCAGTGGCTGTCACCTGGTTTAACGTGAACCCATCCCTCCGGTCCCAGCTCCTGAAGGTTGACCACCTCAATGCCCAGTTCCTCAGCCAGCGGGAATATGCCCTTGCTCTCCATTACATCACGGGTATTTGGTGGGCCGCTGCGCTCGGCCAGGGTTATACTGCTGGCCCCCATTTCCTGCAGGCTCAGTACCAGCGAGCGCAGGGTATCATTGTGCGTTGAGCCAGGAGCAGGGTCGGCGGTATTGAAGTTCGGTTTTAAAGTCACCGCCCTGCCCTTCACCGGATTGGCCCCGAGCAGGTCAATCGCTTTCCGCACCCCCTCGGCGCGGTCACGAGTTCGCACCAGACTTATCTTTGTTATCTGAGTTTTACCAGCCATGCTCAAATCCTCCGTTGCCGCCGGCGCGGTTGCTTCATTAATCGACTCTTCTTTTCTTAAACAGGCCGGGAGAAACGATGTTGCCAGCACCAGTCCGCCCAGTAAAGCCAGCTCCTTTAGAAACTCCCTTCTGCCCAGTTCTCTGGGCCATGCCTGACCCCCACACCAGTGAAACTGTAACATTGCCTCTCCTGCGGGTCAACCCATGTTTTCAAGGTCAAACACGGTACACCGTCATCATTTTCATATTAAGTGCCCTGTAAACTGCCTGTCAAGGACACTTTTGAATTTTTCACTATGAGAAGTTAAACTGATACCGACCTCTTGATATTGACCGGTTTTTCTAGCAGGCGATGAAGAACAGGCGGTAAGAAAATAGAGCCAAGGAGAATGCGCCATGGTGAGAGCCCTGGAAGGTATACGCATCGTTGACCTGACGCACGTTCTGGCCGGACCGATTGCTACCATGATACTGGCCGACCTTGGTGCCGAGGTGCTCCACATTGAGCCACCAAATGGTGACGATGCCCGGGAATTTGGCCCTTTCGCCGGTGAGGCGGATAAAAACCGCAGCGCCTATTTCGTCAGCCTGAACCGAAACAAAAAAAGCGTCGTATTGAACCTCAAGCACGAAAAGGGCAAGCAGGTTCTCCGTGAGCTGATTAAAATATCAGACGTTATCATTGAAAATTATCGCCCGACCACCATGCCAGAGCTGGGGTTCGGCTGGGCAGAAATTCAAAAAATAAACCCGACCATCATTTATGCCTCCATATCAGGTTTCGGCCGGGATACGCCGCCAGAGTATGGTTCCCGCCCGGCCTATGATATTATCGCGCAGGCGTACAGTGGGTTCATGAGCATCACCGGCCCTGAAGACGGCGCCCCGTGCCGGGCTGGCGCATCGATAGGCGACATTTTCGCCGGCCACCAGGCAGCCATTGGCATCCTGGCCGCCCTGATGCACCGCCAAAAAACCGGCCGGGGCCAGTACTACGATGGCTCAATGGTGGATGGTCTGCTCTCGGTTCTGGAAAACGCCGTGGTCCAGTACACAACTGACCACTGTATACCGAAGCCGCTCGGCTCCGCTCACCCGAGCATCGCCCCCTTTCAAACCACCCCCACCAGGGACGGCTGGATGGTCATCGCCATCGGCAATGATATCATCTGGGAACGGTTCTGTACCGCGATTGGTCGGGAGGACTTAAGCCAACAGCCCGAATACAAGACTAATTCGCTCCGCTCCCGTAACCGAAAAACGCTGATGGAAATCATCGAAAAGGAGATGGTGAAGAGAACCACCCGTGCCTGGAGCAGAATTCTGGAAAGGGAATCCATTCCCCACTCCTCGATAAACAACATCAAGCAGGTCTGTGAAGACCCCTGTATCAATCACCGGAAAATGCTGGCAGAAATAGAGCAGCCGCAAATGGGCAGGATAAAAATCGCCGGCTCACCGATTCACCTTTCGGAGACACCGGGGCAGGTTTACGCACCGGCGCCTC
>DASRZK010000105.1:0-2081 GCA_035686505.1 Dehalococcoidales bacterium
GAAAACCAGTCCTTTACGCTTCACTACTTCCCTTATCGCCAGCATCACCCCGGGCATGTAGCACTCCCGGTTAATGGTATCGTGGCGTATGCTCAGTGTCTGTCCCGCCGCGCCCAGGATTACTTCCTGATGCGCCATAAGACCGGGCAGGCGTACACTGTGAATGTTCACCCCTTCTACCTGGTCCCCCCGGCTCGCCGTATCTTTACCCTGCGGCTGAAGGAATGGCTTACCCCTGGCGGCTGCCATAGCCCTGGCTGTGGCCTGCGCCGTCCCTGATGGAGCATCAGCTTTCAGGTGATGGTGCAGCTCAATTATTTCAGCATAATCCAGGTATTTGCTCGCAACCTTGGCCAGATGCATCATCAAGACGGCACCAAGTGCAAAGTTCGGTGCCATCACCGCACCAATCCCATGCTCCGTGGCCAGGCGCTCAATCTCCTTAATGTCATCCGGTGAGAAACCGGTGGTGCCGATAACCAGATTAACGCCTTTTTCCGTGGCCAGGCGCACCGCGGGCATGGTTGCTTTGGCAATACTGAAATCCACCATGACATCGGGTTGACAGCGGGTTAATATACCGCCCATATCAGTGGAAAAGGGGACTGAGCCGGAACCATCAGGCAGGGGCAGTGAATCCTTCGCGGCCCTCACGTCCACGGCGCCAACCAGCTGCATATCGTCTTCACCGCATACGGATCTGATCACTTCCTGCCCTACTTTACCGGCAGCCCCGTGAACGATTACCTTGATTGGATTCATCGTGTTTCCCCGGCTGGTGAAGAAAACTCTTAACGATCCCGGAACGTACCTCTGGTCAGTGGTGGCCTGCGACTGGACTGGTCACGCCGTCCGGAATACGAATCATTATCCCTCTGGAATGGTCGCCTTGACCCGGCGGAATCCCTTGCCTGAGCGCCAGAGGGTTGATAATCTTTCTCAAAGACTGCCCGGCGGGAAAGGTTTACCCTGCCCATATTGTCAACATTAATTACCTTCACCGTGACCTCGTCGCCAACTTTAACCACGTCTTCAACTTTGCCCACCCGGTGGTCCTCCAGCTCACTGATGTGCACCAGACCTTCTTTTCCGGGCAGAATTTCCACCATGGCGCCAAAATCAAAGATACGGGTCACCTTTCCTGTGTAGGTCGTACCAACCTCGATATCCTTGGTCAGACCTTCAATGATACTAATGGCTTTACGCGCTGCCTCTTCACTGGTAGCACCAATTAGCACCAGACCTTTATCGTCAATGTCGATGGTCGTCTTTGTCTCCTCAGTTATCGAGCGAATCGTCTTGCCACCGGCGCCGATAACGCTGCCTATCTTATCAGGGGCAATGGTCAGTTTGTACACCCGCGGTGCGTAAGGGCTGACTTCGGTTCGGCTGGTATTTATAGTCTCGTTCATCCTGTCCAGAATGAACATCCGCGCCTCATGGCTCTGGGCGATTATCTTCTCCAGTACTTCCAGACCGACGCCTTTGAGCTTGATATCCATCTGCACGGCGGTAACGCCGTCCTTGGTCCCGGCAATCTTGAAGTCCATATCGCCGTAGGCATCCTCCAGCCCTTCAATGTCGGTTAAAACCTGGTATTCACCATTATCGCCGGTGATGAGACCCATAGCCACGCCAGACACAGCGGTCTTGATTGGTATGCCGGCGTCCATCAGCGAGAGGCTCCCCGCACAGACGCTCGCCATTGAGGTACTGCCGTTCGAACTGAGAACCTCGGAGACAAGTCGAATTGTATAGGGAAAATCCTCATCGCCGGGTAATACCGGCACCAGGGCTCTTTCCGCCAGCGCACCGTGCCCGATCTCACGTCGGCCCGGCGACCCCAGGCGCTTTGCTTCACCGCTCGAGAAGGGCGGGAAATTGTAGTGGTGGATGAAGCGCTTCGTCTCTTCGATACCGAGACCGTCAAGCTTCTGCTCCTGCCTGGTAGAACCCAGAGTGACGATGGTCAGCACCTGCGTCTGACCCCGACTGAAAAGCGCCGAGCCGTGTGTCCTCGGCAGGAGTCCCACCTCGGCACTTATCGTCCTGACTTCATCGAGGGCGCGTCCATTCAGGCG
>DASRZK010000106.1:0-5401 GCA_035686505.1 Dehalococcoidales bacterium
CAAAGACGCCGATTTCATCCGCAACGAGGCAAAATCACAGGCCGAGGCCGGTGCCCGGTATATTGATGTTAACGCCGGCAGCTTTGTCGGGCAGGAAACGGAGTACCTGTGCTGGCTGGTGGAGGTGGTGCAGGGAGCCACTGATTTGCCGCTCTGCCTGGACAGCCCGGACCCGGCGGCCATCGCTGCTGCCCTGAAGCTGGTGAAAAAGCCCTGCATGATAAACTCCATCACGATGGAGAAGCAGCGCCTGGATGGGCTGCTGCCGCTGATAAAACAGTACGGGACACGAATCGTCGTTCTTTGCCAGAGCGATGCCGGCATGGCCCACACCGTTGAGGAAAAGGTGGACATAGCCGGGAAGATGGTCGATATTCTGACCGGAGAAGGTGTGGCGGTGGGCGATATTTTCATTGACCCGCTTATTTATCCCATAGCCACCGATACCCGGTCGGCGGTCGCCGCGCTCGGCGCCATCAGGGAAATCACCGCTCGGATGCCGGAAGTGCATACCATCTGCGGGCTGACCAACGTATCTTACGGGCTGCCGGTGCGGAAGCTGATAAACCGTACCTTTCTGGTTGCCGCCATGGCGCAGGGGCTTGATTCGGCGATTATCGACCCCACTGACCGCGAGCTTATGGCCGGTCTGGTGGCGGCGGAGACGATTCTTGACCGGGACAAGTTCTGCGCCGGATACATCACCGCCTACCGGCAGGGGAAGCTGTCATAGATGAAGGTTGGCGTTCGGGTAACTCCTCCCGATAGAGAACTGCAATTGAAGGCAGGCGATAACCTGCGCACCGCCCTCATTGAGGCTGGAATCCCCCTCGATTCACCCTGTGGCGGACAGGGTACCTGTCTCAAATGCAAGGCGCAGCTCTCTGGAATCAGCCAGAAATACACGGAACTGGAGCAGGAGAAGCTGTCCCGGGAGGAACTGGACGGGGGCTGGCACCTTGCCTGCCAGGTTACGATAGCGGAGCCCGGCAAGGTCCGCCTTCCCGAGATAGAGATTTCACGAGCCAAGGCCAGCTTTGGCCTGCTCGGAGAAGAAATCGCTCTGCAGCCCAATGTCCGGAGCCTTCACTTTGAATTGAGCAAGCCGTCTATCCGCGACCAGCGGGCGGACTGGAATCGCCTCGCCGAATATCTGGAAGAGTCAGTGGCCGGACCGGTAAACACCGAACTGTCATTGCTGCGTGAGCTCTCCGGTTGCCTCAGGGAATGGAATTTCGGCGGGGACGTAGTGCTGGTCGGGGGTGAAGTCGTCGCGCTTGACGCGCCCGGTTCAGACCAGGACATGTTAGGCGTGGCCATAGACATTGGCACCACCACGCTGGCGGCAGCGCTGGTCGACCTGGGTACAGGCAAGGTGGTGGCTCTGGATGCGGAGCTCAACCCCCAGGTTACCTTCGGTGCCGATGTTATTTCCCGCATCATGTATGCGCAGGAAGGCCCGGAAAAGCGAGAGAAACAGCAGAAAGAACTGGTAAAAGGATTAAACCAGCTTTTACTCCGGCTGTGCCGCAGCGCCAAACGGGAAAGGGAGAGGATTTTCGAAGCTACGGTGGTGGGCAACACCACCATGCTCCACACATTGCTGGGACTTGAAGCCAGGCATATCGCGCTGGCGCCGTATGTCGGGGGGCTGAATCGGCCGTTTGACCTGACGGCCAGCGAAGTGGGGTTACAGGTTCATCCCAGGGGTAAAGTACACGTCATGCCGTCGATTGCCAGCTTTGTCGGCGCCGATACCGTGGCCGTAATTCTGGCAGCGAGGCTGCATCAGAGTCATGTTCCCAGGCTCGCCATTGACATCGGCACCAACGGCGAGGTGATGCTGGCCACCGAAAAAGGAGTCCTGACCGCCTCCACCGCGGCTGGCCCCGCCTTTGAAGGCGGCCGCTTAAAGTACGGCGTGCGCGCCGTGAAGGGGGCCATCAGCTCTTTTCAGGCGACCCCGGCAGTGAACTACTCGGTCATCGGTGGCGTCGCGCCCAGAGGTATTTGCGGCTCCGGCCTGATTGACCTAGTGGCGGAGCTTTACCGGACGGGGGTTCTCGACCGGAAAGGTCGCATTCTCCGACCTGAAGAGATTCGTGGTAAATGGGCGGAGGAGATAGCATCTAGGGTGAGAGTACGCGGGGAGGCGCGGGAATTCGTTATCTTTAGAGGTGAAAGCAGGGAGGTCACGCTGACCCAGCAGGACGTTCGTGAATTGCAGCTGGCCAAGGGAGCCATCCGCGCCGGTGTTGAGCTGCTCATGAAAGAGGCGGGCGTCGGCGCCGATGATGTTCAGGAGGTACTCCTTGCCGGCGTGTTCGGCAACTATATTAACCGTGAAAAGGCGGTTACTCTGGGGCTGATTCCACCTTTCCCCCTCGAGAAAATTCATTTCATCGGCAACGGGGCCATGGACGGGGCATTGAGGGCCCTGCTCAATGTGGAAGAAAGGCGCCAGGCAGAGGAGATTGCTTCCAGTGTGCAGCATATCGAGCTGTCGGGAAGGCCGGACTTCGAGGAGACCTTTCTCCGCTGCCTGTCATTCGGCAATTAAGCAGCGGCGTGGCCTGGCACCGCGCCGCCCCCTAACGTTTTTATCTTATGTTCCGCCAGTATGCTTTTTACTGCGGCGGCAGGTTCTTGAGCATTCCTTCCAGCTTATCGCTTTCACCCTCAATCATCCGGTAGCAGTGCTTCTCCTCGGGGAACTTGCTGGTCTTCACATCTTCGCTAAATTCACGGAAAGCTTTCTCAATGAGTTCACCCAGGTTGGTGTATTTCTTGACGAACTTCGGGGTGAACGCTTCGAAGTAGCCCAGCATATCACCGATAATCAGAGCCTGGCCGTCGGTGTACATGCCGGCACCGATGCCCAGGACCGGGATTTTGAGCATGTCGGTAATGATTTTCCCTACTTCCGGGGGTATGGCTTCGACCAGGAGTGCAAAAGCGCCCGCTTTTTCTATGGCCAGGGCATCTTTAATCACCTCCATGGCGGTATCGGCGGTGCGTCCCTGAGCCTTGAAGCCGCCCAGCTGCCCGGAGCTCTGCGGCGTCAGGCCGATATGGCCCATCACGGACATGCCGCCCTCAATAATGCCCTCAATCTGTTTGATGACCCTGCGGCCGCCTTCCAGTTTGATGGCATCGACGCTTGCCTCCTTGAAGAACCGGCCGGCATTAAAGATGGCGTTCTCTCTGGAAACCTGATAGGAGAGAAATGGCATATCGCCGATGACGAAGGTGTTGGGAGCGCCTCTCCTGACTATCTCGGAATGCTGAATCATCTGGTCCATTGTCATCGGCACGGTTCCGGGTAAACCGTGGACAACCATGGCGGCGCTGTCACCAACCAGAATCATGTCGATACCCGATTTTTCACAAAAACTGGCCATGGGAAAATCATAGGAAGTGAGGAAGGTGATTTTCTCACCCTTCTTTTTCATCTCCGCGAAATCGAGAACGGATTTCTTTGGCATTTACTTCTAGTCCTCCTTTTTTTACTTTGGCACGGGCACCCGCAGGTCTTTTGGCCCCTGCTTTGATAGCTTTAGTTCAGGATGAACCTGACCTACAATTTCAATGATATTCTTGACGGAGCGGACTTTTTCCCGCCCCAGCTCCGCCAGCATATCCTCGGACATGCCCCAGGGCATGTACATCCCCAGGCCCGGCCCCGGCTCCATCTTGAAGTAGCAGGGAGAGGCCACCCGGGCGATTTCCGGCGTCTCATAAATGCGGTTATAGCCGCCCATTGAGCTCCAGAGCTGAATGTGAATGTCAAGCGGAAGGCTCACCGCGCTCCTGATGGAAGCCAGCTCCGGCAGCGTCAGGTCAGCCACCGGGTTGCCGCTGGCAGCCCCCAGCGACTCTATCAATTTGAAACCGGCAGCATTGGCGTGTCCGGCGAATATGGAGACCTTGAAAACGGTGTCACCGGGCAGGTCGCCATTCTGCTTCATGGTGTTGAGCAGGGAAAGGACTCCCTCGTCCCAGACCAGAAAGCCGCGGAAGCCAAGTTCAATACAGCGTTCCACATCCATCAGGTAGTGCCTGACCGAGTCCATCCCTCTCATCCTCAACCCGGAAATGGCACCTTCCGGGGTGGCAATCTGCCGGCCGGTGTACCAGGTAGGTCTCGGTCCCGGCGTGATGATAACCTCCACCTGGTTATCGTAGGCGATTTTGGCAAATTCCTTCAGCTGTTCGCGGGTGAGCATGGACGCTCCCCGTACCACGGAAATCGAACGGTGGAAGGGAACTCCCTGCTTCCTGGCTTCGTCGCAGGTAGCGGCCAGGACCTTGGGTGTCTCCATACCGGAAATCTCCACACGATAGTGTGCGCCGTCTGGAAAGGTTTTGGTTGAGCTTGGCAGGTCATAGCGGTCGCCGCTGGGGACTCCCGCCCTTTCCATGGCCTGCGCAATTTTATCCATGTCAGTCCCTCCAGTGTGTTAGAAATTCAGGGGTGCTCTGGCCTAAGACCCGATGAAAAGCTTATTATATTGCCCTTTTCTTGTCAAGGAATTCCACTTTAAAGGCGCTTCGCTTAAAATATTGACAGAGCCCGCTTAGTACACAGTCATCACAGCGCGGCCTCTGCGCCTTACATACCTTTCTCCCGTGTTCGATCATCAGCACATGAAACGGGTAAACCTTATCCGGCGGCACCAGCCTTTCAAGCTGCCGGTGGGCCTTCTCCACCGTGGTTTTAGCATCAATCAGGCCGATTCTCTTGGCCACTCGAAAGATGTGGGTATCCACCGGCAGGGCTGGCCGGCCCTGCGAAAAAAGAAAGACGCAGTTGGCCGTTTTGGTCCCCACCCCTGGCAGCTGCTTGAGCCAGTCCCTTGCTTCATCCAGTGGAAGCTCATTCAAAAAGTCGAGCTCCAGTCGACCTCGCTTCTGCCGGATTTCTCTAAGCGCCCGCTTGATGCGCTCCGCCTTGATTTCCCCCAGCCCCCCGCTTTTTATGGCATCGGCAATCTCGTGGGCCTCAGCCGAGGCCACATCTTCCCAGTTCGGGTAAGCGGCCAGCAAAGACCGGAAAGCCCTTCCGGAGTTTGTGTCCGAGGTATTTTGCGATAGAATCGTCTGGACCAGCACGTTCAACGGACTATCATGCGGCTGCCAGTGGCGATTTCCATACGCGCTGATTAAGAGGTCCAGTATATGCTCGATGCTTGGCCTGTCCACTACTGGATATTATACGTGGAAATTCACTGTCCAGGAAAGTATAGCCTGGGTATCAACAGGTGGAACTTTCGAGGTAGCATTTGCGCTTTTTGTCTGATAGAATGACTCTTGTTTGATTAAGATGCTTAGGAGGGCTTTTTGTTAGTCATTCGTCCGGAAACTCCGGAAGATTCAGCCGCTATCCGTAATGTTAACGAGG
>DASRZK010000107.1:0-2740 GCA_035686505.1 Dehalococcoidales bacterium
CACGCAATATCATGTCGTTAAATATATAGATGGCTATACACTTCTTGAAGTCGCACCGGAGACAGGCCGTACCCACCAGATACGGGTACACATGGCGGCTATCGGTTACCCGGTCGTTGGCGACCCGGTTTATGGGGTGAAGTCGCCGCACCTTTCCCGGCAGTTCCTGCACGCCTGCCGCCTCAGTTTTAAGTTGCCATCAAGCGGGGAGTACGTTGAGTTCAGTTCTGAACTGCCAACAGACTTGGCGAGGGCGCTAGCTAATATTACCTAGAATGCCAGACTGCCAGATGGTAGAATGGTTGATATAAAACAGAAGGGAAGTATAATAAATGGACGCGCTGGTGGTAATCGGCTTAATACTGGCCATAATCAATCCCGTCATTGGGGGTGTTCTGGTTGGTTATCTGGTCTGGCTGAATAAACCAGACATTGGCTTCCAGCTTATCGTTCTCTCCTTCACGGTGATGAGCCTTTTGGTCATTGGTTTCATAGTCTGGGCGAGCAAGAAGATACAGAAACTGGAACGAAAGCTGAATTCGCTTGAGAATAAGACGCAAGGATGAACCTGTGAACCAGCCAGTACGAGTCCGCTTTGCGCCCAGCCCCACCGGCTTCCCCCACGTGGGGAATATCCGGACGGCGCTGTTCAACTGGCTCTTTGCCCGCCACAACGGCGGTGCTTTCATTGTCCGCATCGAGGACACGGACGTTGCCCGCAAAGTGGCAGGGGCGCTGGAGGCCATACTGGATGGCCTGCGCTGGCTGGGGCTTGACTGGGACGAAGGGCCGGAGGTGGGAGGCAATTATGGCCCCTATTTTCAGTCGCAGCGGCTTGACCTCTACCGCGAGGCGGCAAATAGACTGGTCGAGCAGGGCGATGCTTATCGCTGCTACTGCTCACCGGAGCGTATGGCGGAAATGCGTGCCGAGCAGCAAAAAAGAAAGCAATCACCCGGCTACGACCGGCGCTGCCGTGACCTGAGCGAAACAGAGAGCAGGCAAAAGAAGGCGGAAGGTATCACCCCGGTGGTGCGGTTCAAAATGCCGCTTGAGGGGCAGACCAGCTTCAGTGATATCATCTGGGGGGAGATTACGGTGGAGAACAGCCTCCTGGATGACTATGTCCTGCTCAAGTCGGATGGCTACCCGACCTATCACCTGGCCAACGTAGTCGATGACCATTTGATGGAGGTAAGCCATGTATTGAGAGCCGAAGAGTGGCTGTCCAGCGTTCCGCGCCATAAGCTTCTTTACCAGGCGCTGGGCTACGAAATGCCGCAGCTGGCCCACCTGCCGATGATACTCGGTCCGGACCGCTCGAAGCTGAGCAAACGGCACGGTGCCGTATCTATCACGGAGTACCGTGAGCAGGGCTACCTCCCCGAGGCCATGGTGAGCTTTCTGGCTCTGCTCGGCTGGTCGCTGGACGACAAGACGGATATCATCACCAGGGATGACTTGGTGAAGCACTTTTCGCTGGAGCGCATCAGCAAAACGGCGGCTATTTTCAATCACGAAAAGCTCGACTGGATGAACGGGGTTTTCCTGCGGGAGCTGAGCCACGAAGAGTTGCTGCGGAAAATCATGCCGTTTTTGGAAAGCGGATTGCCTGAAGCGGTGAAAAGGCCTGTCTCTGAAGAATATGTGAGCCGGATTGTGCCACTGATTCGAGAGCGGATAAACACGCTGGCGGAGGCGGCGACATATGCTGACTTCTTCTTTCTTGAGGAACTGGAATATGACGCATCATTGCTGATGGGTAAGAAGATGACTGTCGAAATTACAATCAAAGCACTGAAAGTCGCTCAGGAAAGGCTGTCATTGCTGGAGAGCTTTGACCATGATTCTTTGGAAGGCACGCTTCGGCCCCTGGCTGAGGAACTGGGGCTCAAGACGGGGCAACTTTTCAGTCCGCTTCGCGTAGCTACCACCGGCCGCACGGCTGCCCCTCCCCTTTTTGAAACGATGGTGGTGCTGGGTAAAGAAAGATGCCTGGAGAGGATAAGAGTCGCAGTGAGAAAGCTGGGAAATAACTGAAATTTGCCGGGGTAGGAATAGACAACTCAAGGCGTTTTCTAATATTACGATGCGTGCTAATATTAAACAAAGAGGAGAAATCAACAGGACGGTTTTACGAATATGACCACAACCAACTCTGAGCCATCTCGCAATTTCATCCAGGACATTATCGATGAACACCTCCAAACCAATAAGTACGGCGGTCGGGTCCATACCCGGTTTCCCCCAGAGCCGAACGGCTATCTGCATATTGGACACGCCAAGTCCATCTGCCTGAATTTCGGCATCGCTGCCGA
Source organism: Dehalococcoidales bacterium (assembly GCA_035686505.1). GTDB lineage: Bacteria > Chloroflexota > Dehalococcoidia > Dehalococcoidales > RBG-16-60-22 > E44-bin89. Next base: position 2,319 of record DASRZK010000107.1, read on the forward strand.
GTACAACGGCCTTTGCAATCTGCGGTTCGACGATACCAATCCCATCAAGGAAGAGCAGGAATATATCGACTCAATCATCGAAGATGTGCACTGGCTGGGATTTGACTGGGAGGACCGGCTGTACTACGCCTCGGGCTACTTTGAGCAAATGTACCAGTATGCGGTGCAGTTGATTAAAGCTGGTAAGGCTTACGTTGATGAACTGAGCGCGGATGAAATTAGAGACTATCGTGGCACCTTGACCCGGCCAGGCAAAGAGAGCCCGTACCGGAACCGTTCCGTCGAGGAAAACCTCGACCTGTTCGAGCGTATGCGGGCCGGCGAATTCCCGGACGGATCACGTGTGCTCCGGGCGAAGATTGACATGGCTTCTCGCAACCTGAATATGCGCGATCCGGTCATGTACCGCATCCTGCACTCCG
>DASRZK010000108.1:0-4011 GCA_035686505.1 Dehalococcoidales bacterium
AGGAGAATGGACAGAGCCTTGGCGGTATCCAGGCTTGAGCCGCCGCCAACACCTATCATGAGGTCATACTTGCTGGAGCGGAACTTTTCAGCGAGAGTATTGAGGCGGGTAAAGGTGGGCTCCGGCTCGGCTTCAGCGCAAACATCTACCGAGAGCCTGACTCCAGACAACTGCTCCTTCACTTGGTCGGCCAAGCCCGCCTGATAAACTCCAGCGTCAGTGATAATGAGGGTACGCTTGACGGCGAGCCTGTTTGCTTCGTCACCGAGGGCATCCAGAGCGCCGACACCAAAATAATTTTTCCAGGAAACATAAGCCGATAAATATCCATGGCCTAATCTCTCTTTTCTGTCGGGCGGGGGGAAGATGAAGAATATTTTGTCCCGAGTTTCCAGCAACAGCTGCTTTGTCTATGCTAAAACTATGCCCGTCATGTGTCAAGAACCCGTTCCGAGCTGGCAATTCTGGTTGGCATTAAGCTATTATAAACATTGTCTTGTGACGAGCATTGCACTTTTCATCTTTTTGTTCAGTCACTGGGGTCGGTCTCATTTAAACTTAATTCATGATGAAATTTAAGAAATATGAAGATCCTCAATAGACCAAGGCAAAGTTCTTCATAAAAGTTTTGCCTTTCATACCTCTCCTTCAAAGGAGATGGGGGAGGTGTTTTAGAGGGGTTTCGCCCCTCTTTGACTCCTTTTTACACTTCGCGGAACTCGCCTTCCACGGTGCCTTCGCCTTCCTCACCGCCTTCGCCGCCGCCTTCCTGTTCCGGTGGCGTTTCACCACTGGGTGGCGGGGGCTGCTGCTGGTATACTGCGGCACCAACTTTTTGCATTACGTCGTTCAACTCCTGGCTTGCTTTTCGGATGGCCTCAATATCGGAGCCCTGCAGCGCCGAGCGCACCGCAGAAACCTTGCCCTCCACCTCCTGGTTTAGCTCGGCAGGTATCTTGTCCTTGTGGTCGCGGAGGGTCTTCTCGGCGGTATAGGCGAGGGTATCGGCAACATTGCGTGCTTCCACTTCCTCACGTCGCTTGCTGTCTTCAGAGGCATGCATTTCCGCATCTTTCTGCATCTTGTCTATTTCTTCTTTGCTCAGGCCACTTGAGGCGGTGATGGTGATTTTCTGCTCTCGGCCAGTGCCCTTGTCCACTGCCTTGACACTGAGGATGCCGTTGGCATCAATGTCGAAGGTAACCTCAATCTGAGGCATGCCGCGTGGCGCCGGCAGGATGCCATCAAGGATGAAGCGGCCCAGGGTGCGGTTGTCAGCGGCCATGGGGCGTTCGCCCTGAAGAACGTGGATATCCACGCTCGGCTGGTTGTCCGCCGCGGTGCTGAAAATCTGGCTTTTGGAGGTGGGTATGGTGGTGTTGCGCGGGATGAGAGGGGTGGCCACACCGCCCAGCGTCTCGATGCCCAGGGTAAGCGGGGTAACATCGAGCAGCAGGACTTCCTTTACCTCGCCCTTGAGCACACCGGCCTGAATCGCGGCCCCGACGGCAACAACCTCATCCGGGTTTACGCCTTTGTGCGGCTCTTTGTTAAAGAACTGCTTCACCTTTTCCTGCACCAGCGGCATTCTGGTCTGCCCGCCAACTAGGATGACCTCGTTGATTTGCGCGGCCGTCTTGCCGGCGTCTTGCATGGCCTGCTTGCAGGGGCCCAGGGTTTTCTCCACCAGGTCCATAACCAGCTGCTCCAGCTTGGCCCGAGTGAGTGTGTAGTTCAGGTGTTTAGGGCCGCTGGCATCAGCGGTGATGAAAGGCAGGTTAATTTCTGTCTGCTGGACGGTGGAGAGTTCGGTTTTCGCCCTCTCCGCCGCTTCCTTCAGGCGCTGCAATGCCATCTTGTCCTGCCTGAGGTCAATCCCCTGGTCACGCTTGAACTCATCGCTGAGCCAGTCCATAATACGCTGGTCAAAATCATCACCACCAAGGTGGGTATCGCCGGCGGTTGATTTGACCTGGAAGGTGCCCTCCCCGATCTCGAGGATGGAGATGTCAAAAGTGCCGCCGCCCAGGTCATAGACGGCAATCGACTCCTCACCCTTCTTATCAAGGCCATAGGCCAGCGCCGCCGCTGTGGGCTCGTTGATGATGCGCAGCACGTTCAGACCGGCGATGGCGCCGGCGTCTTTGGTGGCCTGTCGCTGCGCGTCATTGAAGTAAGCGGGGACGGTTATCACGACATCGGTTACCTGCTCTCCGATGTAGGCTTCGGCATCCGCCTTCAATTTCTGCAGAATCATGGCGGAAATCTCCTCGGGCCGGTACTCCTTGTCGCCCATCAGCACCCGCAACTCGTTGTCCTTACCCTTGACTACCTTGTAGGTCTTGCGCTTGGCGTCCTCTTCCACAGGGAGCTCGCGCCCGGCGGGCTCTCCCCAATTGCGCCCCATAAAGCGTTTTATGCTGTAAATCGTATTTTCTGGATTGACGATTGCCTGACGCTTGGCAATCTGTCCGACCAGGCGTTCTCCATTCTTGCTTACTGCCACTACCGACGGCACAAGGTTGCTGCCCTCGGCCGATTGTATGACCACCGGCTCGCCACCCTGCATTACCGCAACTTCACTCATCGTTGTCCCCAAATCAATGCCAACAGCTCTTCCCATTTACTCGTCCTCCTTCTCCGTATCTTCTCCATTGCCCACCACTACCATGGTTGGGCGAATGACTTTATCGTGTAACTGGTATCCCTTGCGTATTTCCTCGATTACGATTCCTTCTATGCCTTTATCCTGTCTCACCGCTTCATGAAGGTTGGGGTCAAATGGTTTCCCCAGCGCCTCAATCTGGGTAAGTCCCTGCGCCTCAAGGGTGGCACGGAACTTGCGATAAATAAGATTCACGCCGTCTACCCAGGCCATCCTGGCCAGTTTTACCGGCGTATGCTCCAGAGCTCTTTCCAGGTCATCAAGGACAGGTAAAAATTCTAGTATAAGATTGGCGTTAGCGAAGTGGGTATACTCTTCCCGTTCCTGCTCGCTGCGCCGCTTGAAGTTCATGAAGTCGGCCTGTGCCCGCTGCCAGCCGGCCAAATTGGCCTCTGCTTTTGCCTTTTCCTCAGCCAGCGCTTGCTTCAGCTTTTCCAAGTCCTCGGTTTCAGTAACCTCTGGAACCGCGTCAATATTCGGCTTTTCTTCTGATTCAAACAACATCATGTTTTATCTTACGTTATTTCCCGGAATTTGCCTATGACTTAAGTCACCAAGTTATCCGCCTGCTTCAGTAGAGCCCGGACATTAACTCGCTCAGTATCTTGGACAGGTAATTAACCGTGAGAATGGTATGCGCGTACGGCATGCGGGTAGGCCCAAGAACGCCAACCGTCCCCACCGCCTCGTTGGAGATGCCATACCTGCTTATCACGATGCTGTAATCGCGGAAGTTTTCATCCTTATTTTCCGTACCGATGATGACCGTTACCTTCTGGCCGGCCAGTTCCTTGGGCAGGATCGCCTTGACAAGGCGGCGCCCTTCCACGAGTTCCATGAGGTTGCGCATTCTATCGCTGCGGGTGAACTCGGGCTGGCTGAGCATGAAATGAAATCCATCGAGATAAGGCTCTTCATACTCCTGCTTATCCTCGTCCTGCATCATGCGGCACAAAATTTCCTCAATCTTTTCTTCGGCAGGAGAAAGGTCGCTTTCTTTCTCTGCTATCTGTTCCCGGTTCAGGCCGGAAAAGGCTGCACTGAGCTTATTGGCTATAACGGTCAGGCTCGACTGAAGAATCGCCTCATCGAATGTGATTAGCTGTTCCTTAACCCTGGCCCCGTGCAGGACCAGCACTGCAAGCGCCAGGGTGTCCTGTAAAGACAGCAGTTCCATATGCTTGAACCGGCAGCCCGTCGGCCTGGGAGTGGTCACGACGGCCATATTCTGTGTCTGCTGGGCCAGGAGAGTAGCCGCCAGACTCAACCACTTCTCCAGGTCCCGTTCAACCTGGTGAAAGAGATGGCTGAACAACCGCTGCTCTGATTCAGAGAGTGAAATATCT
>DASRZK010000109.1:0-5798 GCA_035686505.1 Dehalococcoidales bacterium
CAAGTACAGCGTGGTGCCAAAGGGTCCGTACAAATCGGTCATTAACGGTGCTGACTACGAAACGATTTACGCCTTTGGCAGCATCTGCGAGGTGGACAACATAGAGGTACTCTGCAAGGCAGACGAACTCTGCGACCACTACGGGATCGACCTCATCTCGACCGGGGTTAGCATTGGCTGGGCTATGGAATGCTATGAAAAAGGCATCCTCACCAAAAAAGACACGGATGGAATTGATTTACGGTTCGGCAACGCCGATGGCATGCTCCAGGTGATTGAAAAAATCGGCAAAAGAGAGGGACTGGGGGAACTGCTGGCGAAAGGCACGAGGGATGCGGCCAAGATTGTGGGCAAGGGCACCGACCGTTTTGCCATCCAGAACAAGGGGCTGGAGTGGCCGGGGCATACCTGCCGCCCCTTCCCCGCCGCCGCCGTTGGCTATGCCACCGGGCCAAGAGGCGGCAGCCACCACGACATCCGGCCCACCGCCGAGAAGAGCGGACTTGTTGACCGCAAGGTAATTGAGTGGAAGGGAGCCGTGGCCGCGGAAGTCAATCACTGGCTAATTCTGGGCGACTCCATGTTGATATGCCATCTGGGAGAGCCCATCTGGGGCCCTCTTAAAATCAGCGATAGCATGATAAATGCTCTGAATTCGGTTACGGGATGGGAACTCAACTACGAAGAGGCCAGGAAGATTGCGGAACGAGAGTGGAACATGATCCGCTGCTTTTCCGCCAGGGAGGGATTCACCCGCGAAGATGACCAGCTTCCAATCCGCTTCATGGAAGAGCCGGTACCGGAAGGACCGATGCAGGGAAGCTATATTCCCAAAGAGACCCTCGAGCGATTGAAGGACGATTACTTCACCTATCGGGGCTGGGACCTGAAGACCGGCAACCCGACCAGGGAAAAACTGAGCGAACTTGGTCTGGACTTCGCCGTGAAGGATGTTGGCAAAAGGGGCTAGGTCAGCCTGTTACATTGCTGAAAAATTTACGTTAATAGCTCGGTACGGTTTCGTGCCGAGCTATTTATATTTCGTCGTTAATTAGAGTCTAACTGTCTTCTACTCCCAGGTCCTTAAGGTAATCAACCGTATCCTGAATGGTAACTATCTTTTCCGCATCTTCATCCGGTATCTCAATCTTCTTCGCCGGGGTGCTGAATGCCTCTTCCAGTGACATTATCAGCTCTACCAGATCCAGAGAATCGGCTCCCAGGTCTTCCACAAAGCTCGCGGCAGGCTTTACGTTTTCTTCTTCGACACCCAGTTGTTCCACCACTATGGGTTTTATTCGTTCATAAATTGTCGCCACGTTTTACCCCCTTTCCGGAAACCTATCACCTTTCAGCAAGCGCACTGATCGAACCCAGTACGCCATTGACAAACTTTGATGAATTTTCACTGCCGAACTTTTTAGCCAGTTCAACGGCTTCATTGATGGCTACCTTAATTATTACTCTATTATCAAACAAAATTTCAGAGATTGCAAGTCGGAGAATGTTACGGTCAATGACCGATAGCTGTTCTATGGGCCACATCGGAGCAAACCGCTGGATATTACCATCTATCTCCTCCTGGTGCTCCACCACCTGTTTCACTATCTGGCGAACAAAGGCAGTATTATCCTCGGACAGGCCTACCTCAGTCAGGAGTCGGCCCAGCACCTCTTCTGCCTCATGCCGCGTGGTATCGATTTCGTACATTGCCTGCAAGGCAACGGCTCTTGCCTTTCGTCTTTGCCCGGTCATTTACTGCTCCTGAAATCCAGCAAATATTATAGCACGTGCCCCGTCTATTCTCTACCTTGACACCTTAAGGCAATACTTGCTACACTTGCCTTGTTCCCTTCACTTTATCATTTATTTTAACTGACACAGCAGGTCACGCCGGTGAAAAAAGTTGGTATTTTCTATCACCCTTTAGTTGAAGCCACCCAGACCAAGGCGAAGCAGTTGCAGGACTTCATCGCCTCCCGCGGCATCACTGCCTGGCTCTGCTCTGCCTGGGAGAGTGAAACCGCCCGGCCACAACTCGACGATACGGAACTGGTTTTGAGCGTTGGCGGCGACGGTACCATTCTGCGCTCGGCACAGGCGGTAGTCCCGCGGATGATTCCGATAATCGGCGTAAACCTCGGTAAGCTCGGGTTCATGACCGAACTCAGTGCCGATGAGGCCATGGACAAATTGCCCGCCCTGCTATCTGGAGAGGGATGGATTGATGAAAGGGCTATGCTTCAGGCTGATTTTCCCGCTGAGGGCCAGAAGACGGTCACCTATCACGCCCTGAATGACGTGGTTGTAGCCAGAGGTGCCATTGCCCGTCTGGTTCGCGTGGCCGCCAGCCTTAACGGGAAGCACATCACCGACTATAAAGCTGACGGAGTGATTGTAGCGACGGCTACGGGCAGCACCGGCTATTCCCTGGCCGCCGGGGGACCCATCCTGTACCCGCAGGCAAAGGATTTTCTGCTGGTACCCATCATGCCCCACCTCAGCCCGGACTATGCACTGGTATTGCCGGCAGAAACATCAGTTCAGCTGGCGGTCACGGCAACACAGCCGGCAACACTCAGCATCGATGGGTATGTCAATATGCCTCTTCCTGATGGAGCGGTGATCACGGTAAAACAAAGTCCACACCGGACACGGTTCCTGCGTGTCCACCCGGGAGATGCCTTCTATAGCTCATTGGAGCAAAAACTGAAAGGAAAGCGGTAAGTTGAGCACGGTAGTAGAAAAAGCCAAAATCCAGGATGTACCCCAGATACACCAACTCATCAACCACTTCGCTGGCAAAGATGAAATGCTGCCCCGCTCGTTGAGTGATATCTACGAAAACATTCGCGACTATTTCGTTTATCGCAAAGGCGAGCGTATGCTTGCCTGTGCGGCGTTGCACATCATCTGGTCAGACCTGGCGGAAATCAAGTCGGTCGCCGTGGCTGAAGAATACCAGAAGCAGGGCGTAGGCACCATGCTCATTGAAGCCTGCTTGAAAGAAACGGAGTCGCTTGGCATCCCCACGGTCTTCTGCCTGACCTACCAGCCTGCATTCTTTGAACAGTTCGGCCTCAGCCAGATAGATAAAATGGAGCTGCCACGCAAAGTATGGACCGAATGCTTCCGGTGCCCCAAATTCCCTGACTGCGGTGAGGTAGCTCTTATCCGCCATTTCTAAATAAGAGGTTGTAATCCAGTGGAAGAAACACTTTCCAGCCAGTTGATTTATGATGGAAGAGCGGTTAAGCTCAGAGTGGACTCCGTCCGGCTGGACAACGGGCGGCAGACAACGCGGGAAATCGTGGAACATAGCGACTGTATTGCCGTCGTTGTTATTGATAAGAATGATAACGTGTTGCTGGTAAAGCAGTTCCGCAAACCGGTGGAGAAGGAATTGCTGGAGATACCGGCCGGCGGTATTGACACCGGTGAAGACCCTGAAGAGGCGGTCAGCCGTGAACTCCGGGAAGAAATCGGCTACATGCCCCGGAAGGTGCAGAGGCTGGGCGGTTTCTATTCGGCACCGGGCTACTGCAGCGAATATCTTTACCTTTACCTGGCCACTGACCTCATTCCGAGCCAGTTAATCGCCGAGGATACTGAAAGCATCAACGTCGTCCGGGTGCCAATTGAGGAAATACCCGACCTGATAGCCACCGGACGCATTTGCGATGCCAAGAGCATCGCCGGGTTACTTGCTTATCTGGAATACTCGAAAAGAAAGAAGAGGGCTGACTAGCACAGCCTGTCCGACAGCCTTCGCCCACCGAGAAGGTGCATGTGGAGGTGGGGAACCACCTGCCCTCCGTCCTCACCGCTGCTGACCACGAGCCGGTAGCCCCTCCTGGCAATGCCTTCTTCTCTGGCAAGTTTATTGGCCACCCGGGCCATATGCCCGATAATCTGCGCTTCGTCGTCGCTTAATTCGGCCAAAGAACTAATATGCCGCTTTGGTATTATCAGCACATGGGTTGGCGCCAGGGGATTTATATCCCGGAAGGCCATAACTTGCTCATCCTGGTACAGCGTATCGCTGGGCAACTCACCAGCCACAATCCGACAGAAAAGACATTCCATGAGCTAGCTCTTCTCCTTCCGGTATTTGGCTTTGCCCTGCTCGAACAGGTCGTTTCCATAAATGTCATTGGCCACGATGGCCGGGAAATTATCCACGGTCAGCATCCTGATTGCCTCCGGGCCCAGGTCTTCATAGGCAATAACCGTCGCCTTTTTAATGGACTGGGCGAGCAAAGCGCCGGCCCCACCGGTGGCAATGAAATAAACCGCCTTGTATTTTTGCATCGCTTCCCTGACTTCAGGGGAACGGTTTCCCTTCCCAATCATCGCCTTCACGCCGGCGGACATTAGACGGGGTGCATAGATGTCCATGCGACCACTGGTAGTGGGCCCCGCAGAGCCGATGATTCGACCCGGCCGGGCCGGTGAAGGTCCGGTGTGATAGATGGTCTGCCCTTTTAAGACAAAGGGCAGTTCTTCCTTCCTTTTCAGCGCCTCTACGAGTCGCTTATGGGCGGCGTCACGCGCCGTATAGATTATTCCGGAAATGAGCACAGGTGTACCCGTGGTCAGTTCCTTAATCGTTTTTCGGTCAAGAGGCATGGTTATATGCATCGCTTCCATCTACAACTTGGCCTCCTTATGTCTGGAACAGTGGCATTGAAAGTTTATGGCTACGGGGAGGCTGGCAATATGTGTCGGCCTGGCCTCGGCATGCACCGCAAACGCCGTGGTGATGCCACCAACGCCCATGGGCCCGATCCCCAGCTCATTGATGCGTGATAATAATTCTTTCTCCAGCGCCGCGATTTCCTGGTCAGGGTTCGGCTGGCCTATAGGTCGTAATAGTGCCTTCTTGGCCAGCAGCATAGCCCCTTCCGAGGTAGCGCCGATGCCCACGCCAATAATCAACGGCGGGCAGGGGCTGGCCCCGGCCTCATCAACCGCTCTGACGACAAAATCAATAATACCCTCACGGCCTTCGCCCGGACGCAGCATCACCAGACGGCTCATATTTTCAGAACCGGCTCCCTTGGGCAGGCAGATAATCCTGATATGGTCTCCCGGCACAATTTCAGTATGAATAATCGGGGGAGTGTTGTCTTTGGTGTTTTTTCTCTCGGAAAACGGCTGGCTGACCATAGATTTGCGCAGGTATCCCTGCGTGTAACCCTGGCTGACACCTTCTCCCACCGCCGCATCAATGTCGCCGCCTACCACGTGTGTGTCCTGCCCCACCTCGAGGAAGATAACCGCAGTGCCACAGTCCTGACATAGTGGCAGGTTTTTGGCCTCAGCAACACGGGCGTTTTCAATCAGTTGATGCAGTATCTCTTTGCCCAAGGGTGACTGCTCATTCTGCTGAGCGTGCTTCAATGCTGTCAGGACATTTTCATCAAGTTCAAAATTGGCACGCTGGCAGAGCTGAGCAACCGTGTCGGTGATGTCTTTCGCCTTTATCTCTCTCATTTTCGCCGCTATTAGCGCCACCCCCTTCGGCCCGTCGCCAGTTTCTCGATTACCGCATCGGCAACCTGTGAAGTGCCGACAGCGGGAGTTTTGTCAGGCCTCATATCATAGGTAACGTTTTCGCCTTCGGCAATAACATCAGCAACGGCTTTTTCCAATCTGTCAGCAGTTTTTTCCTCACCGAGGTGCCTGAGCATCATAACGCCGGAGAGAATCATGGCCATGGGATTCGCCTTGTTCTGCCCGGCGTATTTAGGGGCACTGCCATGGGTCGGTTCAAAAACGGCGAACTCATCGCCGAC
>DASRZK010000110.1:0-3462 GCA_035686505.1 Dehalococcoidales bacterium
ACAACATATGGGTTGAAGCACAAATCTATACCGAATCTCTTCTCAACCAGACCATCGCCCCCTATGCCCAGGCTATCAGGGTACTGGCACGGGTAAATCCTGTCTCTTTTCCGAAAGGTGGCGCGAACAAGCAGACAGGAGATAACACGGTGGTACTGCAGCTCGCCCGCTCTACTGTAGTCATCCCTATGTCCAGCATGTTCGACCTGAAAGCTGAGAGGCAACGGCTGCAAAAGGAGATAGCCCGGAGCCAGGATGAGATGGCCCGCCTGAAAGCCCGACTGGATAATCAAGAATTCTTAACCAAAGCTCCAAAATCGGTTATTGATAAGGAGCGACAGAAGCTGTACACTATAACTGACAGGTTGGAGCGCCTGAAAGAGCAGATTAATAAACTCTAAGGAGGCGTGAGATGTTCGAGAGAATCCTGGTCCCGCTGGATGGTTCTAAAGTCGGGGAAGCGGCCCTGGACCATGTGGAAAAACTCATTACCAAGATAGCCCCGAATGTGAAAACCGAGGTAATACTCTTTCAGGTATTAACCTCGCTGGCCCATTACGTGATTGCCGGGGAGGCAAGCGTTCAGGTGCCCTATACGGATAAAGAGATAGCCTACATTACCAGAAAGTCCAAGGAATACCTGAACAAGACCGGAGAATGCCTGAAAAACAAAGGGATCAACGTCAAGACGAAAACCGTCACCGGCAAAGCCGGAAAGGAAATAGTCAAAGCGGCGGATGAGCTCAAGGCAGACCTTATTGCCATGTCAACTCACGGCCGTTCCGGGCTCAGCCGGCTGACCTTCGGCAGCATCACCGACAAGGTCCTGCGTACAGCAAATGTACCGGTGTTTGTGGTACGGGCGCCAAAAGAAACGGAGAACACCTAACCAGCAAGGTAGTACCATCATCACGGGCGCGCGGTGGATATATCCTCGGCAGCAAGCAAGCTAAAAACACCCTGGCTGGCCCATTGCCCTTTCAAGTAATCAAGCGCCTTCCTGGTATCGCTGGCCACCTTGGCCGGCTCGCACTGCTCAATACGATATTTAAACAGCCAGTAGGAAAATTCCTTCATCTCGGCCAGAGTGGTTGACCGCAGTTGTGGATAACCTGCTTCCTTCCGGAAGCGTTTTAGCAGTGCCTGTCTCGTTTCGCCGTATATTCGGCGGTATGTCTCGTTGCTGACATCAACATCGTTATTGAAGCCGGATACCCGCCTTTCTTTGTGCACCTCTTCCTCGACGGCCATTACCAGCGCCTGCTCCACAGTCACACCGTAGAAGTAGTTCAGGTACTGGCGGTATTTGCTCTGCCCGATAAGTGCTTTGACTTCCCCGGCGCTGAGTTTCATGGGCGGTCTGGCGTAGAAAAGGAGCGCTTCTTTTTCATCCACCGGCAGCAGGCTGTCAACCACCTCGCAGAGCCGCTCCGCCAGCAGCAGCCAGTCGAAGGCCTCGCCGGCAATGAGGTACCGGTACTTCCGGCCGTGATGGTCCTCGGTCGCGGAGCTCCACATACCCATCGCTTCCAGCAGGGCAACATACCAGTGCCGGCCGCCGGCAATCTCCTGCTCGAGGTGCCTGATTGCCTCCGCATCGCCGGTCAGCAGCGACTTTGAAGATGTCGCCTCTTCTGCGGTACGCGCCATTTTACCGTTTTCCCTGCGCTGAGTGTTCCCTCTCCGGAAACTCGGCCTTCAGCCTTTCGTAGTAGTCCAGTCTTCCCGTGGTCACCATCTCAATGATTTTTTTATTTATGGCCTCCCCCACCCCCGGGATTTCCTTTAATTTTCCCTCCACCGCCAGCTGCCCCACATCTACCGGCAGCGCCTCAATGGCGTGTGCCGCCTTCTCATACGCCCGTATCTTGAAGATGTTGTCCTTCTTCAGCTTTAAAAGCGCCGCGATGTCAAGGAATATTTGAGAGATTTCAGAGTTAGTCATCTGATTTTCATCCAGCTATAATTACTTCTCTCTGTTCTCCCACACACCCCCGTAATGATATGCTGAGACCCCCCACCAGCGCGCCTTGATGATGCGCATCCAGAGAAAGAACAGGAGGGGGTGTTTCTCGCCCCACGGCACCAGCATACTGTAATAGGTCGTATTGAAAAGCTCATCGCTTTTCTGGTCCTTAGCCTTGGCTTCTTTTATCCTGTCGATGACGTACTTCCGGAACTGGAGTTTCTTCTGGTGCTTTTCCTCTTCCTTGGTGAGCGGCCTTTCCAGGCTGGACAGATGGTCCAATTCCCCACCTAAATCCTGAAGTAATCCCTGTATCTGTTCTTCACTCATCATAATCCTGGCTACCTTCCACAGCAATGTTTATATTTCTTACCGCTCCCGCAGGGGCAGGGTTCATTGCGACCTATCTTCCTGCCGCCCACCTTCGCCTTCAGTTTACTAACGGGGCGGCTCCGCCCGGCAGCCTGAGCCATCGGGGACGGTGCCTGCGCCGTCGTTTCTTTTTTCACGCTGTTCACGTGGTAAATGGTGTGCGCCACGTCATGCTGAATGGTATCGAGCAGTGTCTGAAACTGCCGGTAGCCCTCACTCTTGTAGGCGTCCACCGCCCGCGTCTGGCGCAGCGTCTGCCATCCGGCCTGCATACGCATATTTTCCATCGCCGTCAGGTGTTCCACCCATAGGCTATCAATGATGCGCAGCATGACCAGCCGCTCGAGAACCCGCATGTTTTCCGACCCCAGTTCCTTTTCCCGCTCCTCATAAAGCGTCTCCGCCAGCTCAATGAGCTTCTCTTCAATCTGCCTCGGTCGCATTTCTAAAAGCGAATCTGCGGTCAATGTGGGAGGCAGGGGTAATATAGTGGCCAGGTCGCCAAACAGGCCTTCCACGTCCCAGCCAATGCCATGCTCATCGGCGATATGGCGGGTAAGCACACTTCCTATCTCATCCCGCACCATGGACAGGGTATTTGCCTTGAGGTCGGTGCCATCCAGGATTTTACGGCGTTCCGCGTAGATAAGCTCGCGGTGCTTGTTGACCACATCGTCATACTCGACGAGGTGCTTGCGCATGTCAAAATGGAAGCCCTCCACCCGGACCTGGGCACTTTCAATGGAGCGGTTCACCAGCTTATTCTCAATGGGTGTGCTTTCGTCCATGCCCACCCAGTCCATAATGCCTTTAATGCGTTCGCCGCCAAAGCGCCGCACCACGTCATCCTCGAGGGAAACGAAAAAGCGCGAGCTGCCCGGGTCTCCCTGCCGTCCTGACCGGCCCCGGAGCTGGTTATCAATCCGCCGCGCCTCATGACGCTCCGTGCCGATAACGTGCAGCCCGCCGAGTGATATGAGCCGACTGTGCTTCTCCTGCCATTCGGTTTCATTCTGGCCGTCCAGACTCCCCCCGAGCACAATGTCAACACCCCGGCCTGCCATATTGGTGGCCACGGTAACCGCCCCCGACTCACCGGCCCGGCCAATGATGTTTGCTTCCTT
>DASRZK010000111.1:0-5199 GCA_035686505.1 Dehalococcoidales bacterium
GCCCTTATCGCCAGGGATGGCGCGAAAAAGGCATGGGAGAACGCGCTTGATGTCCAGAGCAACCCGCTGGAACTGGAGACCAGAATCATCGCCGCCCAGGGAGAAATGGAAATGGCGGAACTGAACCTGCTGCGAGAAAAAGAGATTGAAAGCGACTTAAGGGTGCCACTGGCTGAAATTCGGTACGATACCGCCGAAAAAGTCCTCGAGAATCTGGAAACCCTGAAAAGCCTCGACTGGTTCAGCATATATACGATGAGGAAGGAAATTTATCCCGCGGAAGGTGAGCTGAGTATGGCAGAGTTGTCTTTAGCATACCAGAAAGAGCTGGAAAAGCTCTGGAGCTTACCCGTCGCAGAGCTTCGCGTAGCCACGGCACAGAAAGCGCTGCAGAATTTGCTGGCCATCAAAGACAACCCTCAGGAGCTTAACGCCGCCGTGGATAACGCTCATAATGCCTATGAGGCGTCGGTGGTTGCCGCGGAGGCTGCCGAGCTACAGGTCGAGCAGGCTGAGGCCTCGCTCAATGTAATCAATGTGCAGATTGACAAGCTCAGCGTGACCTCGCCCGTATCCGGTGTGGTCGCTTCGCGCCACGCGGAACCAGGAGAAATCGCCCAGCCGGGACTCCCGATACTGTCCGTGACCGAACTGGACGAAGTCACACTGACCGCTTATATTCCGGAACGCGCCATTGGCCTGGTCAAGCTGGGACAGGAAGTACAGGTGTCGGTTGACTCATATCCTGACGAGTACTTCTCCGGTACCATTGTCTACATATCACCGAATGCGCTGTTTACCCCCAAGAATATCCAGTTAAAAGATGAGCGGGAAAAAATGGTCTTTGCCGTTAAAATCAGCCTGGCCAACCCGGAGCAGAAACTGAAGCCGGGCATGCCCGCGGACGCACGAATACTGACCAGCGCTGAAGGTAAATAATGGTGAATATCCCGGCTATCGAAGCCAGCGGGCTTCAAAAGAAATACGATGACGTCCTCGCCGTAAACGGACTGGACCTGCACATCGAACGCGGGGAGATGTTCGGCCTGGTGGGTGCCGATGGTGCCGGCAAATCAACTACCATCCGTATGCTGTGCACCCTGGTGCTGCCCTCTGCCGGTGAAGCCAGGATTCTCGGCATGGACACAGTGAAACAGGCAGGTAACATCAAGGAGAAAATCGGCTATGTTGCGGAACGCTTCAACCTGTACCCCACCCTGACGGTAGAGGAAAACCTGTCCTTCTTTGCCAGGCTGCGCAATTTACCACGCGAGGCGATGGAAAAACGGATGAAGGAGCTGCTTCAATTCTGCCGCCTGGAACCGTTCCGAAAAAGGCTCGCCGAGCATCTTTCCGGCGGCATGCAGAAGAAGCTGGCACTGGCCTGTAGCCTGATTCACGAGCCCGAGGTCGTTTTTCTGGACGAGCCCACCACCGGTGTTGACCCGGTCTCGCGGCGCGACTTCTGGGGCATTATTGCCGATTTCCTGGCCAGAGGCATTACCGTGCTGGTATCAACTCCCTATCTGGATGAGGCGGAACGCTTCAACCGCATCGCCTTCATGCACAGAGGCCAGATTATCGCCTGCGACACGCCGCAGAATCTTAAAGCGCAGCTTTCCGGCGAGCTGCTGGAAATCAGGACCCGCCAGGTCAACGAGGCCGTCACCGTTTTAACGCAGGCATCATTTGTGCAAACGGCACAGGTATTTGGCGATACTGTCCATGTCATGGTTGACCGGGCCGGGGAAAGCCGTGCTGAAATCAACCGTTTGCTGAAAGAACACTCAATAACGGTTACGGACCTGCGGCCTATTACAGCAGGGCTTGAAGACGTCTTTGTCACCCAGCTTGCCGGGCTGGAAGAAAGGCCAAAAAGTTTGAGTGCCGCCGAGAATTCGGTGGCCCCTGTGGTAAAGGGAGACAGGCAGTATAAAACCGCCATCGAGGTAACGGACCTCAGCAAGCAATTCGGCGACTTCACCGCCGTCGACCGCGTCAGCTTTAACATCGCGCGCGGCGAAATCTTCGGCCTTCTTGGGCCCAATGGCTCGGGAAAGACCACCACCATCCGCATGATTACCGGCCTGCTGAAACCGACTTCGGGAAACGCCAGCGTCATGGGTGAAGACATGTCGAAAATGGCGGATGTTGTCCAGTCAAGAATAGGCTATATGTCGCAGAAGTTCTCCCTCTTCAACGACCTCACCGTGGAGGAGAACATCACTTTCTACGGTAACCTCTATTCATTGTCGGCAGAAGCACTTGAAGAAAGGAAAGCATGGGTGCTAAAAATGGCCGGCCTGCGCGGCAAAGAGAAAACCCTGGCCAGTGAGCTTGCCGGCGGCTGGAAGCAGAGATTGGCCCTGGGCTGCACCATCATCCACAGCCCTGAGGTGGTCTTCCTGGATGAGCCAACGTCCGGCGTCGACCCGCTGTCGCGGCGCGCGTTCTGGGGGCTGATTCAGGAACTATCCGCACGCGGCACGACCATATTCATAACCACCCACTATATGGACGAAGCCGAGCACTGTCACCGGCTGGGCCTGATGTATCAGGGTAAACTCATCGCCCTTGGCAGCCCGCACCAGCTCAAGACCGAGCCGGTAAAAGGCGAACTGCTTGAGATAATTACTTCGGACTATGCCCGTTCGCTGGCAGTGCTTTCAACAGATGCCCGCTATCATCAGGTAAGCCTTTTCGGCAGCGCCATACACGTCATTGTTGACCAGGCCAGCGCCGCCGCCCCGGAAATCAAACGACTTCTGGAATCCGGAGGTATTGCCGTAAAAAACATCAACCGCATTCCTTTCTCCATGGAGGACGTGTTTATCTCACTCATGGAAACCCAGGAAATGAATCACTCCGCTTTGGCGGTAAAGAAAGGAGGCTGACATGTGGCAGCGAATGCTCAGTGTCATCGTTAAGGAATTCATCCAGCTCAGGCGTGACCGGCGCTCCATGGCCATGGTGTTCGCGTTGCCGATAATACAGATGTGCATCCTGGGCTACGTGGTGAGAACCGACATCGAAAATGTCTCCCTGGTGATCTGGGACGCCAGCAACACGCCGGAAAGCCGTGAGCTTATTGAGAGCTTTGACAAAACGGAATTCTTCAATGTGAACTACTACGCTTTCGATTATGAAGAAATCGCCAGTCGCATCGAATCAGGAGACGCCAAGGGCGCGCTGGTAATTCCACCCGAATACTCGAAGAATATCAACCGTGGGGAGCCTGCCCAGGTGCAGTTTTTCACCGACGGCTCGGAGCCGGGAGCCGGCATTCAGTCGCTGGCCAACGCCAACCTTATCGCCACGAACAAAGGTACCGAGCTTATGAGCAAGAAACAACTGAGTGAAGTGCAGTTGCCCATCTCTCTTGAGCCGCGGATATGGTACAACCCGGCCATGCAGAGCTCCGTGTTTTACCTGCCGGGATTTGTCGGGATACTTATGCAGAACATCACCATCATCCTTACCTCCCTGGCCATTGTCCGTGAGCGCGAGCGCGGCACCATGGAGCAGCTCAATATATCCCCACTGCGCCGGGGAGAGCTTATCGTGGGCAAGCTGATACCGTATGTCATCATCGGCTACACACAGCTGCTTCTGGTGGTGGCCACCGCCATCGTCGTCTTCGGCATGCCGATGCGCGGCAATTTCCTGCTGCTGGTGGTGCTGTCCTCTTTGTTCCTCACCTTCTCGTTATCACTCGGACTCCTGATTTCCACCATCTCACAGAACCAGTTCCAGGCCATGCAGGCCAGCATGATGGTGTTGGTGCCAACCGTCTTCCTCAGCGGTTTCATCTTTCCGGTTGAGTCAATGCCAAAGGTGGCGCAATGGATTGCCTCGCTCATACCCCTCACCTATTACCTGCGTATCCTGCGCGGCATCGTGGTGAAGGGCGTGGGCATCGAATACCTGTGGCAGGATGCCGCGATACTCGCCGGTATGACTGCGCTCACTCTCATCTTCGCCACGGTCAGGGTACGCAAAAGCCTCGATTAGCCCGATGCGCACTTAATATGCCATCTGGAAAAATGACAGGGGCTTGACATGCTGTTATAATAGTATGCTATGAACATAAATTTCGGCTGTGGCCTGATTCATTACCACCATCAATATTGCCATTTAGCATTTTTTACACCACCATAGGTTGACCGTTGGCATTTTACTCCTCCTTATGCCATGATACCGGGGGTGAGAGGCAGTAAGATGAGCGAATATAAATCAAAGAAGCAACTTTTACTTGAACTGAAAGAACTGCGTCAGCGCATCGCTGACCTGAAAGCCGGGGGAAACAAGCACAGGCAAGCTGAGGAAGCGCTGAGGCAGAGCGAAGAGTACAGTTCCACCATTCTGAACCACTCCCCCAACCCCATCTTCGTGGCCAATCCAGATTCATCTGTACGGTATGTCAATCCAGCCTTTGAGACGCTGACCGGGTTTTCTCTTGTAGAGCTTATCGGCCAGAGAGCGCCCTACCCCTGGTGGATTGAGGAAACGCTCGACAGGGTTAAGGCAAGTTTTGAAGAAGCTCTCCGTCATGGCACCAAGGCTAAGGAGGAGCTTTTCCAGAAAAAGAACGGTGAGCGCTTCTGGGTGGAGGTAACGGCAACGCCAGTTATGGTTGATGGGAAAATGAGATATTACCTTGCCAGCTGGGTGGACATTACCGAACACAAGCAGGTGGAGGAGGCATTACGGCTGAGGGCACAACTTTTGAATGAAGCCACCGATTCCATCATCGCCACCGACCTGCATGGTAATCTCATCTACATGAACGAGGCGACCTGCCGCACCCGCGGCTACTCGAAAGAGGAAATGCTCAATATTAACCTGCAGCAGCTGGTGCCGTCTGGAATTGCCAACCTAGTTGATGAAAGACTCAGGCGAATTCAAAAAGAGGGAACCATCGTTATTGAATCTGAGCACGTGCGCCAGGACGGCAGCATATTTCCCGTGGAAACAACATCCCGCACTGTTAATCTTGGCGACCGGACAATCATCCTGTCCGTAATTCGAGATATCACCAGTCGTAAAAAGGCGGAGGAAACATTAAAAGAATCAGAGGAAAAATTTTCCAGAGCATTTCAATCCAATCCCCATCCCATGAGTATTGTCACCCTGGATGAAGGCCGCTACCTGGATGTGAATGACAGCTATGTGCGGACCTTTGGCTTTTCCCGCGAGGAA
>DASRZK010000112.1:0-5894 GCA_035686505.1 Dehalococcoidales bacterium
GAGCCGGCATACTCTTGCCTGCTTGATAATCTGCTCAATCTCAGCGGAATCAGTGATTTCTTTTTCTTTTCTCCGCATTTTCCGCTTTATTTCATGACCTTATCTGGATGAGTGATTTTGCCCGCGATAGCGCTGGCGGCAGCCACCGCCGGGTTGGCGAGATATACCTCCGACTTGACATGCCCCATTCTGCCGACGAAATTACGGTTGGTGGTGGATATACAACGTTCCCCTTCCGCCAGCACACCCATGTGGCCACCGAAACACGGTCCGCACGTAGGCGTGCTTACCGCAGCGCCGGCCTCAATGAATGTCGCAATAAGCCCTTCGTTTAAAGCTTCGGCATATACCTGCTGGGACCCCGGAATAACGATGCAGCGCGCACTGGGATGCACTTTCTTCCCTTTAAATATCTGAGCGGCAACCTTCAAATCATCAATTCGACCATTGGTGCAGCTGCCGATAATCGCCTGGTCTATTTTGATATTTCCCGCCTGACTGACCGGTCTGGCATTAGCCGGCGAATGGGGAAATGCCACCTGCGGCTCAAGCCCCGTAACGTCATACTCAATTACTCTGGCATATTCGGCATCCGGGTCAGGCTCATACACGTTATAAGGATGCTGCGCTCTCGATTTTATGTAAAGTTGCGTTTTATTGTCCACCCGGAAAAGCCCGGCCTTGCCTCCGGCCTCTATGGTCATGTTGGCCATGGTGAAACGCCCGTCCATGGACAGAGCATCTATGGCTTCTCCAGTGAACTCCATCGCCGAATATCGCGCACCGTCAACGCCGATGTCACCGATGGTATAGAGAATGAGGTCTTTCCCCCCTACCCACTTTCCCAGATTACCGTGGTAAACAAATTTTATTGTCGGGGGGACTTTCATCCAGAGGTCACCGGTCGCCATGGCCGCTGCCAGATCGGTTGAGCCCACACCGGTGGCAAAAGCGCCCAACGCTCCATACGTACAGGTATGGGAATCGCCACCTATAATCACCTGGCCAGGGAGCGCAATACCCTGTTCCGGCAACAAGACATGCTCAATACCCGCCCTGCCCACCTCAAAGAACACCGCCTTCTGCTCGCCGCAAAACTCACGCACTATTTTGGCCATCTCAGCGGAGGCGATGTCCCGATTGGGCATAAAGTGGTCGAGCACCATCACGACTTTCTTCGGGTCAGGGACACGGCTCACCCCGATTTTCTGAAACTCCCTGATGGCGATTGGTGCCGTGATATCATTGGCCATAATCACGTCCATCTTGGCATTGACAAATTCACCGGGACTTACCTCTTTTCGGTCCGTATGTGCCGCCAGTATCTTTTCAGCCAGGTTCATCTTCGTTCCCTTCCTTTAGTCTTTTTAGGATGTTCTTGTTGAGGTTCATCCTGTCCAGTGCGGTATGATTAGCACACCGAGAACAATAGCCGTGGCTACCGTTGCCACAACATATAGACCCGCGCCAGCCGCAAGGCCAATTCCAGCCATCACCCAGATGGTAGCCGCCGTGGTCAGGCCGGCAACAATACCTCCTTCGCGGTGCAGGATAACGCCGGCCCCCAGAAAGCCAACTCCAACCACCACACCGGCGGCCACTCTGGCCGGGTCACTGGCGCTACCGAACCCATAGATGGAAACGAGGGCGATAAGAGCCGCACCGCTCGAGATAAGAATATGCGTCCTCAGCCCTGCCTGTTTCCCGGCCCTCTCCCTCTGATAGCCGATAACAGCTCCCAGAGCAGTCGCCAGCAAGAGACGCAGCACCATTTCCAGCATGACAGGCATTTCAGGCTCTACTCAGCTTTTTTCTTTGTAGCCAGCAACCGGTTGAGGGCGTTCACGTAGGCTTTGGCGCTTGCCACTATGATATCTGTATATGCTCCCCGACCAGTGTAGGTAACGCTATCACTCTCAATCCGGCACAGCACTTCACCGATGGCATCAATGCCTTCGGTAATTGACTTGATACTGAATTCAGTAAGCGTGTTGGGTATCTTTACTATCTTGTCAATTGCCTTGAAGGCGGCATCAACCGGCCCGCTACCCAGTGCCGCGTCCGCCAGTGCCCGTCCATCAGGGCCGGTCATTATCACCGATGCTGTTGGGATACCACGGTCGCCGCAGGATACCTGGATGCGGTCAAGGTGATAGACTTCTGAGACCGTGCGTTGCTCCTCGGCAACCAGCGATTCTATATCCCGGTCGGTTACTTCTTTCTTCTTATCCGCCAGGTCCTTGAAAGCGCGAAAGACACGATTGAAATCCTCATCTTCCAGACTGTAGCCCAGCTCCGCCAGCCTCTCGCGCAGAGCATGTCGCCCGCTCAATTTACCCAGCACCAGACTGCTTGATGGGAGGCCCACCGTCTTGGGGTCCATTATCTCAAAGGTTATGGGCATTTTAATGACACCGTCCTGGTGTATCCCGGACTCATGCCGGAAGGCGTTGGCGCCAACAATGGCTTTATTCGGCTGCACTGAAAAACCGGTTACCTCGCTTACCATCCGACTCGTCTTGTAGATTTGCCTGGTATCGATGTTGGTGTTCAGGTTGAAAAAATCACTGCGGGTTTTGATTGCCATCACGACTTCTTCAAGTGAAGCATTGCCCGCCCGCTCTCCAATACCATTTATGGTGCACTCCACCTGCCGGCACCCTTTTCTGACTGCCTCCAGGCTATTTGCCACCGCCAGGCCAAGGTCATTATGGCAGTGCATACTGACAATTAATTCACTAATACGAGGCACGTTGCGGTAGATATTCTCAATGAGCTTGCCGAATTCTTCCGGAATGGAATAGCCCACCGTATCGGGGATATTGAGCGTGGTAGCGCCGGCCTCAATAGCCACCTGAAGTATCTGGTAAAGGTAGGCCGGCTCGGTCCGGCTGGCATCCATGGGGGAAAATTCAATGTCATCGGTGTAACTCCTCGCCCGGGCCACCATGTCACGCGTTAACTGCAGAATCTCCTCACGGGTCTTCTTCATTCCATGCATGAGGTGGATGTCTGATGAAGATACGAATACGTGAATCCGGGGATGCGCCGCGCCTTTAATTGCCTCCCAAGCAGCGTCAACGTCACTCGGATTCGCCCGCGCCAGACCGCAGATAATGCTGCCACGCACTTCCTGAGCGATTAGCTTTACCGATTCGAAGTCGCCCGGCGAGCTGATGGGGAAGCCGGCTTCAATGACATCCACGCCTAACTTCTCAAGCTGCCTGGCGATTTCAAGCTTCTCGCTAAGGTTCATGCTGCCGCCAGCCGCCTGTTCGCCATCGCGCAGTGTGGTGTCAAAGATAATTACTTTGTCCATCTCGCTCCCCCATTTTCCAGTGTACTATTAAATTGTTGTTAAGATATCTGCCTATTTAGCAAGCCACGGCATCATCTTGCGCAGCTGAGCCCCGACCAGCTCAATTGGGTGCTCCCTGTCTTTACGAGTGAGCGCGTTGAATACCGGCATGCCAGCCTGGTTCTCCAGAATCCATTCGCGGGCAAAGGTGCCGTCCTGAATCTCGCCCAGGATCTCCCACAGATTTTCTCTCACCCCTTCATCAATTACCCTTGGCCCTCTGGTTATATCACCATACCGGGCGGTATGACTTACCGAGTCACGCATAAAACTGATGCCGCCTTTATATATAAGGTCGACAATGAGCTTGAGCTCGTTAAGGCACTCAAAGTAAGCCAGCTCGGGCTGATAACCGGCCTCCACCAGCGTTTCGAAAGTAGCCTTAAGCAGTGCCGTTACACCGCCGCAGAGTATTGCCTGCTCACCAAAGAGGTCAGTCTCCGTTTCCTCAGCGAAGGTGGTCTCCAGGACTCCGGCACGGGCACAACCGATGGCCGCTGAGTAGGCCAGCGCTTTATCCTTCGCCTGGCCGGAAGCGTCCTGAAAGACCGCTATCAGCGCCGGTACGCCCTGTCCCTGGGTAAAGAGCTCGCGGAGCATGTTGCCCGGACTCTTGGGGGCTATCATGGTTACATCAACGTCCGGCGATGGTACCACCTGGTTGTAGTGGACGGAAAAGCCATGAGAAACCATGAGCATGTTACCCTTGGATAGTCCCGGGGCGATATGTTGATTGTAGATTCTCTGGTGCAGGTTATCCGGGGCCAGCATCATGACGATTTCCGCCGCTTTGGCCGCCTCTGCGACCGAAACCACCTTAACGCCATCAGCCTCAGCTCTCGCCTTGCTCTTACTACCTTCCTGAAGTCCTACAACTACCTCACAGCCATTGTCCTTAAGATTCAGTGATTGACCACGGCCCTGGTTGCCGTAGCCGATAATGGCAATCACCTTGCCTTTCAACAGATTTAGATTCGCGTCTTTGTCGTAGTATACCTTAACCATGTTCCTTCTTTACTTTACCCCCTTTATATTTTTTTGCGCCTGTTTAATCCGCACCAATTAAAACAAAGACCATAATTACAATAAGTTATACCTCGCCTTTCTAGTTTTTAACGGTTTTTCTTCGACACGCGACTGGCTGGTACTGCCCCTCAGCATAGCGATACTACCTGTTCTGGCCACTTCTCTTATGCCAAAGCCACGCAGCAAATTCAGTAAAGAATCAACCTTATCTTCATCACCGGTGATCTCTATAGTCAGAGAGTCAGCCGCCACATCGACAATATTGGCACGGAAGATGTCAACAATTTCAATTATTTCACTGCGGGTTGAGGAAGTTGCTCTCACCTTTATCAGTGCCAGTTCCCGCACCGTAATATTATCGGCAGTAACATCTGTCACTTTGACCACGTTAACCACCTTGCTCAACTGCTTTCTTACCTGCTCCAGGATACCGTCCGAGCCGTTAACCACCAGAGTCATGCGTGATAAATCGGGCATTTCACTGTGTCCCACGGCAATGCTTTCAATATTGAAGCCGCGCCTTCGAAACAGGCTCGCCATACGGGTCAGTACCCCGGGCTTGTCCTCAACCAGAGCAACCAGAGTGTGTCTCATCTTTACTAAACGCTATCTCCGAATCCAGCCCGCCAAATGGTTTCCTTTTTTATCTCACGTCACGTCTTTTGTGGTGATATCCAGGACCTTTACGACATCGACTATTCTTTCCAGCTGTTTCCGGACCTGGCCCAAAATCACTGCCGAGCCCGAGACCACAATGGCAACCCTGGTCAGGCCAGGCCGGTCGCTGCCCTCAGTTTCAATGGTTTCCAGAACATTCACGCTGTGAATATTGAAACCACGTCTTCGGAAAACGTTTGACATCCGGTTCAACACACCGGGTTTATCCTCTACCAGTGCCAGCAGAATGTGTTTTGTCGGTGTCATTTTGCCACCTTTTTCGAGCCTAAATATTGCTCACTTTCAGTCTCTTTGAATCTGAAATGGCCTTCACCGGCTGCCTGGGCTCTTCCATAATCTCGGCAACCGTTGCCCCAGGCGGAATC
The DNA here is from genome assembly GCA_035686505.1 of Dehalococcoidales bacterium. GTDB lineage: Bacteria > Chloroflexota > Dehalococcoidia > Dehalococcoidales > RBG-16-60-22 > E44-bin89. The sequence goes on from DASRZK010000112.1 coordinate 5,428, forward strand.
ATCGGGTAGACGTTTTCTTCCGGCTCCACCATAAAATCGATAAGGAAAGGCCCTTTGTGCGCCATGGCCTGTTCGACTGCTGGAGCTACTTCTTCCCGGTGCTTGACCCGCAACGCGGGTATATAGTATCCCTCGGCGATTTTGACAAAGTCAGGGCAGGATATCGGTGTGGCCACGTAGCGGGCTTTGTAAAACAGCTGCTGCCACTGCCTCACCATCCCCAGATACCCATTATTGATAATAGCTATCTTGACCGGTGCCTGCTCCTGAACAATGGTTGCCAGCTCCTGAATGTTCATCTGAAAACTGCCATCGCCATCAATGCACCAGACCGTGGTATCGGGACAGCCAATTTGAGCACCGAAAGCCGCCGGCAGGCCAAACCCCATGGTACCAAGACCACCGGAAGAAATCAGCGTATTGGGCTTATTGAAAAGGTAATGCTGCGCCGCCCACATCTGATGCTG
>DASRZK010000113.1:0-2438 GCA_035686505.1 Dehalococcoidales bacterium
GCCTCCTGCTTTACCTGTACCGTTCGCTGCCCTCGTGGGGTCGACCTGGGCAAGGTGATGGAGGCGATAAGGCTCATAACCCTGAGGAAAAATGTCGACTACGTGGGGGTATCAGACATTCCGAGAGACACCATCGGTGAACTTCCCCAGATAGCACTGGTTAGCAGTTTCCGCAAACACACTGCCTGAGGAGCGTTATGGACCTGAGTTACTATCCAGGATGCACATTGAAGACCAAAGCAAAGGGCCTCGAGGACTCTGCTGTTGCCTGCATGGATGCCCTGGGCATCAGGCTGGTCGAAATCGAGCGCTGGAATTGCTGCGGCACCGTCTATTCTCTAGCTGAGGACGACCTGGCCCATCATCTGGCCCCGGTGCGCAACCTTATCCGCGTCAAAGAGCAGGGCAGCGACAGGGTCGGGACCCTGTGTTCTTTCTGCTACCATACACTGAAGCGGGCGAATTTGCTGATGCGAAATGACGGTGAGAAAAGGAAGACGCTCAACGACTTCATGGAGGAAGAGGTTGATTACAATGGGGAGGTGGAAGTCGTTCATCTTCTCGAGGTGCTCAGAGATGAGGTCGGCTGGGAGAATATCGCGGCAAAAGTTAAGGTTCCGTTGCAGGGCTTGAAGGTGGCACCGTATTATGGCTGTACCCTGCTACGACCTCAGGAAGTGGCTATCGACCAGGTGGAGAGGCCAACCATACTGCACCGGCTGCTGGAAAGCATGGGTGCCGAGGCAGTGGATTTCCCCCACGCCACTGAATGCTGCGGCTCGTTCCAGATTGTGGGCAATCCTGATTTCATTACCCAGTGCGCCTGGGAGATATTAAGCTCAGCAGTGAGGCGGGGCGCCGAAGCCCTGGTTCTTACCTGCCCTCTCTGTCACTTTAACCTGAGTCAAAGACAGCCTGATTTATTACAGAGATACAGCGATTTTCAGGGCCTGCCGGTCCTTTATTTCAGCCAGCTTCTGGCCATTTCCCTGGGAATTGACCCGGAGGTCTGTCATTTTGAATCAGGTGACAGTAATTTTCTCTCTCTCCTCAAGAGCAAGAAACTGGTCTCCTAATTGCTATATGGAAGAATAATGGGAAAACTAGGGGTTTTTCTCTGTGATTGTTGTTTCAGCCCTCTGGGTTCGGCTGAGGTGGAAGAGCTTTTGACGGCGGCTCGCCGCCATCCAGATGTTGCCTATGCCGAGTTCCATCCCGACATGTGTCTCAAGCCTGAGCCGGAAAAGGTGGCTGGTGTGATGAAAGAAAACGGGCTGGAGGGAGTGGTCTTCACCAGCTGTACTTCATTACTGCATCGAGGCGCATTTGGGGAGCTGGCATCTGCGGCCGGTCTGGCTCCCAACCAGTTTGAAGTGGTTGATTTGCGTGAGCAGATAGATGGGAAGAGGGCTTCGGAAAGGATAATCGAGGCTATTGAAAACCTGGCTGCTAAATTGACCTCACCACAGCCTGTATTTGGGGCGGAATTGCCGGTTACCAGAAAGGCGCTGATAATTGGCGGCGGGGTAGCCGGTATTCAAGCGGCTCTGGACATCGCCGATGCCGGTTATGAGGTTTTCCTGGTGGAGAGAAATCCCAGCATCGGCGGGCACATGATACAGTACGCCGAGGTCTTTCCCACGCTGGACTGTCCGCAGTGCATCATGACCCCCAAGATGGTGGAGGCAGGACAGCACCCCGATATCAGGCTTTTGACCTACTCGGAGGTGGAGCAGGTCTCGGGGCAGATAGGCAACTTCACCGTCCGTATCAGAAAAAAAGCGGCCTACGTGGAACGGGAAAAGTGTACCGGATGCGGAGATTGTGCCACGGTTTGTCCCGTAGAAGTATATAACGAATATGAACGAGGTATCGCTGCACAAAAAGCAATTTACAAGCCCTTCGGTCAGGCGGTGCCCGCGGTCTTTACCGTGGAAAAGAGAGGAATCGCGCCGTGCCGGATTGCCTGCCCGGCCGGTGTCAATGCCCAGGGTTATATTGCCCTGATTTCCCAGGGCAAATTCAAAGAAGCCCTAGCACTGGTGCGCCGAACCATGCCCTTCGCCGGGGTAATCGGGCGCGTCTGCACTCACCATTGTGAGACGGAGTGTGAGCGAAGGACTATCGATGAGCCCATGTCCATTCGGACTCTCAAACGATTTATTGCCGATTATGAGCTAAAGGCGGGTAGAGAGAAGGTGGGTCCTGTTGAAAAGACGAGGAAGGAGAAGGTGGCCGTTGTTGGCTCCGGGCCGGCGGGCCTGGCCTGTGCCTATGACCTGGTCAGGAAGGGATATCCGGTAACCGTATTTGAAGCCATGCCGATGGCCGGTGGGCTGCTGCGCTACGGAATTCCGGAGTACCGGCTGCCGAAGAACGTACTTGATAATGAGATTGATTATATTAAAGAACTCGGCGTTGAAATCAGGACGGACACC
>DASRZK010000114.1:0-3705 GCA_035686505.1 Dehalococcoidales bacterium
GAGCGCCACGGCGTGAGGCGGATGGGCATGGACGATGGCGAGGGCTTGCGTTTCGCGGTATATCGCCCGGTGGATGGCCAGGTCAGTTGAGGCTAATGGTGTCGTCCGGCTATTTTTACTGACACCGGTCTCAATCAGGTCATTTTCACTGATGCAGTTAAGCATACCGCCACGGCGGGTAATGATTATCTGGTCGCCAAGCCTGATGCTCAGGTTACCGCTGTTCGAGGAAACGAGACCCCGGGCAAATAAGTCCCGACCTACCGTCTGAAACTGCTCTGAAATCATAGCTCCCTTCAGTTATACCGTATTGCCATTATTTTCTTCAACCCTGGTTCAGGCACGGGCTGTAAATACTTTATACCTACTGACAGAAAAAAATCAAGTCAAGTTTATAATGACGGTTAAAGAAAAGGCAAATCGAGCTATGAATTTCTCACTATTTATGCCGGCTTTCCCAGTTGCCGGATTACGGCGATAACCCTCCCCTGAATTTCAACGTTCTCTGGCTCAGCGTATATCGCCTGCATCTGGCTATTCGCCGGCTGAAGGCGCACGCGGCCAGGTTCGAGGTAAACCTTTTTCAGTGTGGCTTCCTTCTCCGCTTTGAGCCACACCGCTGCCATCTCCCCGTTGTCCACCGTGTTGACATACTGCATCAGCACAATATCCCCATCATTTATCAGAGCGTCAATCATTGACATGCCCTTAACTTTCAAGGCATAAATATCCTGCCTGCCCCGGGTAAGGTCAGCCGTTACCTCTAGCAAATCGGCGCCCGCGGCTGCGTCCCACGTCTCTGAAGCGGGCACTGGAACTGGTTCCCCGGCTGCTATCTGTCCAATTATCGGCACCTGCACTTTCGGCAGTAATGATGCTCTACCAAGCAGTTCGATGCCGCGCGATACCTCGGCGTCACGGCGTATGTGTCCTTCTTTTTCCAGCACTTTCAGGTGGTAGTCAACCACTGACGTGGAGCTGATGCCACAGCCGGTCTGTATATCCCTGACGGTTGGGGGATAACCTTTTCCCTCCATAAATTTGAGGATGAAGTCAACAATTTGCTTTCTTTTTGCTGATAATCGACTTTTCATTTCCCGCCTGTACGTAAGAAGAACAATTGTTCTATTTTTAAATTTACAACAAACGGGAAATATTGTCAAATGAAGATAGAAAAAAAATGGTAAATTGACGCTTTTTAGCGTCGCTCTGCCTGGGAAAGCACCTGGTGCTGCAACAGCATCGTTTCCAATGCCATCTTGTCCATCTCAAGCTGTACTGGCACGGGATATTCGCCGGTAAAGCAGGCCAGGCAGAACTGGTTCTTAGGCAAAGCAACGGCCTTCAGCAGGCCATCTATACTGAGATAGCCAAGCGTATCTGCGCCAATGAACCGGCAAATTTGTGGTATTGACTTCTGGGCAGCTATCAGTTCACTGCGGGTAGCCATGTCCACGCCGAAGAAGCAGGGGTAACGGATGGGTGGCGCGCATATACGCATGTGGATTTCTTTGGCTCCGGCACGCCTTAATTCCTTGATCACGCTCGGGGTGGTGGTGCCCCGAACAATGCTGTCATCCACCACCACCAGCCTCTTGTTATTGAGCATGCGGGGCAGAGGGTTGAATTTCAGTTTTACGCCCAGGTCTCTGATGCGCTGGTCAGGTTCAATGAACGTCCGCCCAACATAGCGGTTTCTGATCAATCCTTCCCCAATCGGAATGCCTGACTCCCGGGCATAGCCGATACCAGCGCTGGTGGCCGAATCAGGCACGCCCACAACGAGGTCTGCGTCCACCGGGTATTCCACTGCCAATCCTGCACCCATCGCCTGCCGTGCCGGAGAAAGCAACCGACCGCTGATCACGCTGTCGGGACGGGCAAAATAAATGTACTCGAAGATGCATAGTGCCCGCCGGCCCTTTTTGCCGGGATAACTCTCAACACCTTTGGCATCAATCTTGATGATTTCGCCCGGCTCGACCTCGCGGATTAAGTTGGCGCCAATGTGGTCAAGGGCGCATGTCTCCGAGGCGATAACCCAACCACCGTCAATCTGGCCCAGGCACAGCGGGCGTACCCCCAGCGGACCACGAACCGCGAAGAGCGTGTCCTTGGTCAGAAGCGTCAGCGAGTACGCTCCGTGCAGTCGGTTCATGGCGTAACGTATCTTGTCTACCCAGTTATCCTCCGGTGCGGCAAGGATAAGGTTGGCGATTACCTCACTGTCGGTGGAGCTTTGAAAAATGTAGCCCTGCTCACAGAGCTGCTCAAAAAGGAACTCCGCATTGACGATATTGCCATTGTGCGCTATGGCGATGGCATTATTCCCCTTGCCCACCACCATGGGCTGCACATTGCATGCCACATTGGAACCCCTGGTAGAATAGCGGTTATGACCGATGGCCATACTGCCGCTGAGATGGCTGAGCGCTTCTTCAGTGAAAACCTGAGCTACCAGGCCCGTTTTGGCATAAACATTGACTTTCTTGCCATCGGCGGTGGCAATACCACTGCTTTCCTGGCCCCGGTGCTGCAGGGAAAAGAGGGCAAAATAGGTAAGGCGGGCTACATCTTCATTGGGAGCATAAACACCGAAAACACCGCAGCTTTCCTGCAACTTATCCAGCCTCTTATCTCCGATCCCGGTTGACCCTACCACTATTAATTATATCCCTCGCGGGCTATTGGGTCAACTCAGCTTAATCACGCGGACGCCTGACAATTGTTTTTCAGCCAGCCGATAACCTGTTCCATGGCCTGTGCTGACACCGCATAAAACATTATGTCAAATTCAATCGCAGGAAAAACTCTCTGTTACCCGATGAACCAAGAATGGGCGACGCCACCAGCCCTTTTAACCGCAGATTCTGCGCCACCGCCCACTTGATGAAGCGCCCCAGAACCCTGGCATGCACTTGCGGGTCTTTAATTATGCCCCCTTTCCCCACCTCCACCCGCTTGGCCTCGAACTGCGGCTTGATGAGCACCAGCAGGATGCCTTTCGCTTTGAGCAACTCAATTGCCGACGGTATCACTTTAGTTACCGATATAAAAGAGAGGTCCAGGGTCGCCAGGTCGACTTTTTCCGGCAGAGATATAGGGTAGCGGGCATTGACTCTCTCCATGACCACCACCCTCTTGTCCTGCCTCAGACGGTAGTCCAGCTGCCCGTAGCCCACGTCGATGGCATATACCTTTTTCGCTCCCCGCTGCAGCAGGCAATCTGTAAAACCGCCGGTGGACGCCCCGATGTCCGCCGCCACCATTCCAGTAACGTCAAACTGGAAAGCGTCCAGCGCGTGCGCCAGCTTGGTGCCCCCTCGGCTGACGTAGGGCAATGGCTCTTTGACCGCAATTTCAACGTCCTCGCTGACGAGAGTGCCGGCTTTGGTGACGGTATTTCCCCCCACCGTAACCTCCCCGGCCATGAGCAGCGCCTGGGCTCTGGCACGGCTTTCGGCCAGCCCCCGCTCCACCAGCAGGGTGTCAATGCGCTTTTTGGCCACGATTAGAGTTTAGCACAATCAGGATTTTACTTTCAGCGAGGTGATTTTTACCTCACCCCCTGTGTCCCCCTCTCCTCAAGTAGGGAAGTGACAAAATGTTATGTTTAGTCGTTGATAAATTATTAAGTTTCGGACGATTCTTCAGGTTCAGATGGTTTTGATTTAACTCTTAGTAGTGACAATAGTATCTTGCCAC
>DASRZK010000115.1:0-2054 GCA_035686505.1 Dehalococcoidales bacterium
CCAGGTCCATGGCCAGAAAAGCCACTTCCGAGGCAACGTCGCCATAGCGGAAGCGGTCATTGAATTCAATGCAGTCGTAAATACAGATGCCATTCCAGAAGCAGATATGGGCGGCGTGGAGGTCGCCGTGACAGTCCCGAATTTTGCCCTCACTGATGCGTCGCCGGAAAAGCGGTGCGCTCTGCACTAAAAAATTTCCCGTGTAGGCTTTTATGCGTTGATACTTCTCAGGGGAAATAGTGGTGCCAATGTATTTCTCAGTCTGTTCAAAATTTTCCGCGGTGTTCTGTCGGATTATATCCAGGTCGCCAAAGGAACTGATGGCGGCATTTGTCTCCGCCCTGCCGTGGAATTCGGCCAGCTTTCCGGCTACTGCCGCCAGCATCTCCGGCGACACTTTATCCGCCGCGAGCATCACATTCATCATCGCTTCCTGAGGGAGACGGCGCATCTTGACAGCGTATTCCAAGGGCCGGCCACGCCCATCAATCGATATCTGGCCTTCCTGCTCAGTGATGGTGACAACGCCCAGATAAGCGTCAGGGCAGAGGCGGCGGTTCAGCTCGACCTCTTTCTGGCAGAAAAAACGGCGCTTTGCCAACGTCGTGTAGTCAAGGTAGCCCAGGTTCACTGGCTTCTTCACCTTGTAAACAAGGTCGCCAGCAATCAAAACGAACGACATCTGGGTCTGGGTCAGCTCCACCCGCGGCGGCGAATCCGGATAAGTCTCAGGGTCAAGCAGCGCCTGAATCAGTTCGGGAAACGTCGACATAGCTTACTCAATCTCCAGCCAGTTTCTTATGTCCGCCAGCACTCGATAGTTATTGGCTCTGGTCACTTCAACCACTTTGACCTGCGGTTGGCGCTTAATATCATCGGCCCAGGGATGCGGTTTAAGCATCACCGTGCCCAGCACTGGCTTGCCGCTTTTTACTGCTGCCAGGACAGTTTCCCGGAAGCGACTGGAAAACAGCTCCATTTTGCCTATTTCATCGACGACGATGACATCACGTTGCCTGATTGCTTCCGCAAGCGCCGGTACACCCACCTGCTCCAGGCTGGCAATATCAACGCCGTATTTCCCCACCCGGTACCGGCTGTGAAAGTCAATATGGGCCAGCACCGCCTCCTGGCCATCCAGGGTAACCAGCTTGAAACCGAGCCTCGAGCCCCGGCTGCGTATCTCCTCAGTATAGAACCCGCCGGCTTTCCTCTTTAACACGGCAACCGCCTGCTTTATCAGGCTGGTTTTACCAGTCCCCGGCATACCTGTGAGCAGGTATACTGTGTTCATAGGAGGCAATAGCCCAACGCCCGCTGAATACGTTCACCGTGGAACTACTTTTTTGTTTTCCGTAGTTCCGCCTGGCGCTTTTCCTTTATCTTCTTGAGTTTACTCCGGTGTTTCAGCGAGGCAACCCTTCTCGTCTTATTCATAGCCCGCGATTAGTCCTCAATCAGCTTTTTCCCTCATTATCCATACCGTGTTCTGAGCAGGTCTGACAGCCCGGTGAGCAGTTCCAGAGCGCTCACGGCCGCTTCTTCCGTGGCCATAGAGGCCAGTCCACAGCTTGGCGTTACCAGTCCCTGTGCTATCAACTGCCGGAAAGGGACGCCGTTCCGGGTGAATGGCGCCATCGCCTCCTCAAGTCGGTCTTTGAGGCTGGCGGCAGACTCTTTGCGTATTGGCTCTGCCTCGTTGGGGACGATTCCCCAGGCCACAGTGCCGCCCCGGTCCAGAAATTTCTTCACCGCTTCGGGGTACAGACTCAAAGACTGGGCATAGTTGTAGGCGTCAAAGCTGATGATATCAACCTCGCTGCCCAGTATCACCGACCAGTCGGTATTGCCGCAGCAGTGGACGCCTTTCAGTCCCTCGATGCCCCCGAATACCTCGTTGAGCAGGCCGACCACCTTCTCTTTGGAAAGCATCATGCCCACAGAGCCAAAAGCGGACATGTATGGCTCATCGACGAAGATTATGGTGCGGCGGCATAATTTTTTCAGCTTTCTCTCCTGCCAGGTCGCTTTCAGACGCAACAGCTTGGGTACGG
>DASRZK010000116.1:0-2730 GCA_035686505.1 Dehalococcoidales bacterium
CGATGCCGGGCATGTCTTTGCCGACATCATAGCCCTCTCGCTTAGCTGGTATGGTGTTAAACAGGTTGAGCGCCCGGCGAGCAGTCGCATGACCTTTGGTTACCACCGGGTGGGGGTGCTCATCGCCCTGGTCAATGCCCTCAGCATCTTCGCCATTGCCGGGGTTATTTTCTACGAAGCGTACCGCCGGTGGCTGCAGCCGCCGGAAGTCAACAGCCTCCTTATGCTGTCAGCGGCTCTGGTCGGCCTGGGTGTCAATGTCTTCGTCGCTTTCTGGCTGCGCAACGAGCAGCGGACCAACCTCAACGTACGCAGCGCCTTCTGGCACGTGCTGGGTGATGCCCTGGCTTCCATAGGTGTAATCATCGGTGCCATCATTATTATGCTGACCGGATGGTATATTGTTGACCCTATTATCAGTGTGTTCATCGGATTAATTATCACCTTTGCTGCCTGGAGTATCCTTAAGGAAGGATTAAAGGTGCTGCTGGAAGCGGTGCCGCATCGGATAGATGTCAACAAGATGGTACGCGACCTGCAGAAAATACCTGGTGTGAATGGTGTCCACGACATACACGTCTGGAGCATTTCTCCGGAGCTGCATGCCATGAGTTGCCATGTATTGATTGATGATATGCGGATGAGCCGGGCAGCGGAAATTCGGCAGAAGGTGGAAAAAGTTCTACAGCATCAGTTCGATATTCACCACAGTGCGCTGCAGATGGAATGCCAGGAATGCGGCAGGAACGACCTTTTCTGCTCGCTGACGCCAATCTCACAGAATGAAGACCACGAAAAGAGTCACGACTAACAGAACAAAACGCTTGCCAAACCGTATCAAATAATTTAAGATTATTATTCAATGGAATGGTTGGTTAGCCTTTTTGTCGTATTTATCCTCCTGGTCAGTCTGTTTACCGGGTTGAAGGAAGGTGCCGTAAGGCATTTCTTCAACCTTGTGGCGGTGTTCGTTGCCATTTATATCGCTGGTCTGGCCTATCATTTGATTTCTGGACTAATCTCCTTCCTTCCCGGTGATAACTGGGAGAGCTTTATCGGCTTTTTCATTACCTTTGCCATCGTCATTGCCCTGCTGCAACTCGCTTTCCTGCTCCCGCGCAGAATAATTCAAAAAATATGGAAAAGAGGACTCATATACCGACTGCTCGGAGGCGCCCTGAACGCGGTCAATGCCAGCATCGGCCTGGTGGTCTTCGCCCTGGCGCTGTTCGCCTTTCCCATTTTCGACTGGCTGGCGCGCTGGGTGGCCGGCTCCGGAGTCATGTCGTCTCTGGTGAACAGCTATGGTTTTATCCAGGCGCTGCTGCCGCAGGAATTCCAAGCTGCGGCTACGGTCGTTTTCGTAATATTATAGTAAGGAGGTGCACGGTACATGGCAAGTCAAACATACCCGGTGACGATTACTGGTGAACTATCCGTCCCCCCGGCCAGGGGATGGTGGCTTATCAAATGGCTGCTGGCCATACCACACTACATTATCCTTGTCTTTCTCTGGATAGCGTTTGTTGTGGTGTGGATTATCGCCTTTTTTGCCATTCTCTTTACCGGCAAATTCCCTAGGGGCTTGTTCGATTTCAATGTGGGCGTGCTGCGCTGGTCATGGCGGGTCGGCTTCTACAGCTATGAGGCGCTGGGCACGGATAAGTACCCCCCCTTCACGCTGAAATCGGTTGACTACCCGGCCGACCTGCAGGTCGAGTATCCGGAAAAGCTGTCCAAGGGACTGGTGCTGGTCAAGTGGTGGCTGCTGGCGATACCGCATTATATCATTGTCGCCATCTTTAGTGGCTGGAGTAATAAGAAAGTCAGTATACCTGGGCTGATACTCGTGCTGGCCATTATCGCCGCGGTGGTGCTGCTCTTTACCGGCAAATACCCGGAAAGCATCTTCAAGCTGGTGATTGGGATGAACCGCTGGTCATACCGGGTCTGCGCCTATGTGGCGCTGATGACCGACCAGTACCCGCCATTCCGGCTGTGGGACGACTAGGAAGCCGGCTGGCACCTGGGGCAGAAATAAGTGCCGCGATTGCGCACGGGGATGCGCTGAATCGGGCCGCCGCAGTTGGGGCAGTTCTTACCTCGGCCGTGGGCGACCTTGAACTCAAAGTGGGCGGTGCCGGTCTCCCCGCCGGGACGGAAGTAGTTCACGATGCTGGCGCCTTTGTTGCTGATGGCGGCGCGCAGCGTCTGCTGAATGGCGTGGTAAAGGCGCCCGATTTCTTCTGGTGTCAGGCTGTCTCCGGGTCTTAACGGGTTAATTCCGGCGGCGAACAGGGCTTCATCGGCATACATATTGCCGATACCCGCAATTACGGACTGGTCACAGAGGAGTGCCTTAACGGGCGCTTTTCGGTTTCTCAGTCGCTGCGCCAGGACCTGAGGCGTGAAATCAGCTTCCAGAGGCTCCGGCCCCAGTTTTCTGGCAACCGTTCTCCAGTCATTGACCAGCCAGACGCGGCCAAATTTGCGCGGGTCGCGGAAAAAGATGCTGGTACCTCCATCCAGGTGGAAGACAGCGCGGGTGTATTTCGGTGGCTCTTTCGAGTCCCGGCTCAGCAGCAGCGAACCGCTCATCTTCAGGTGAATTACCAGCAAGTCATCGCCGGTCAGGTTTAAAACAAGGTACTTGCCGTGCCGGGAAAGGCCGGTGATTTTCTGTCCAATAAGGCGGGAACGGAATTCCTCAATCGATGGCGCCTTGACGAT